>JAHIRI010000009.1 GCA_018818855.1 Patescibacteria group bacterium | reverse complement strand
GAAGGTGGCCCTATACCTCGTCCCGATGGGCGGGATGAGTTGAAGCAATAAAGATAGGGAAGGTTGAGGAGGACAGGGAGAATGTCGAACGGAATCTTTGGTGCCGACGGAACACCCCTCTCGTACGACGGAACTCGCCTCATGACCGACAGCGGACCGATCACGATCCCTCGAGGCGGTCACTATCCGAGGCGCAAGCGAACGACCGAGGGCTTCTTCCCCGATACGGAAGAAGAGCTCCGTCGGAATCGGGCCGCGCGCGCGAATGATCGCGCTCGCTGCCGCGCTGCCAAGACCGGAGTCCCACCCCATCAACGTGAGAGTTTGGCGAGATAACTCGCCAGCCCTCCGTTCCAAATTCGTGGCCAACTCCCTCCCGGCCACAAAGCCCGTAGCATGGTTTGTCCCACCCCTCCTGCTACTGGGCGGCCCGTGAACTCTGGAGCAACCTGCGCCCGCTCCACAGTCCACGGGCTTTTTTTTATTTATTTAAATTTTTACCCGCAAGAGAAAATACATGCGCGGAATCCAGCCGAAAGACTGGCGATTGCCACGCTTTCGCGTGGACTCCGACCCCGCACTTCTTGACAAATCTCATTTTCTAAACTAAGGTGCGAATAGAAAGAACTTGCCAAAATTCCCCGCACGTCGCGGGAAAGGCAAGCGGAGGAAGACAATGGCAGACATGGACGACCGGAGGGAAAAGGCCAAGTTGGTTCTGGCGGAACGTCTGCGGACGCTCCAGGCCGCCGGGTTCTTGGACTTCGAGGACGTCGTGCGACATCTGGAGGTCAGTGGCTTCATCGGCCACTGCGTCACGAAGCTCGCCAAGGCCATCGGCTTCGACAAGATCTACGGCGATCTCTATGAGCAAATACAGACGAGCAAGGACGCGATGCTCGATGTCTGGAAGCAAGCGCTCTTGAACGAAACCGCTTTCGCCGAAGCGCTGCTCAGCCACATTCCGCGGGTCAAGTGGTCGGACATCTTTGAGCCCTGGCTTACCAAACCGGAACGCGCCACCTGGGAGCAGCTGGTCAACGCCAGTCCTTACGCCGTGCTCCGCGCCTGCGCCGCCGAAGGCGACAAGCGCGCCGACGAAGCCATGGCCGACGCGCCGGAAGCCACGGTCGTGGAGGAGGAAGTCGTGGAGGAAATCGAACCGTCCGACAGCCGCCCCCCATGGCCAAACCACGAGTAGCCCACCGTAGTACAGACCCCAAGGAGGTTGCCCGAACGCGTAAGTGTTCGGGCTTTTTATTTGTTTGTTTAAATTTTGGAGTGCTATGCACGAAAAAAATTTAAGGACAAACAAATAACCCCGCACTAAGCCTTAAAATAGATAATATTTTTGTACGACGGGAGCCGCAGGCGTTTCCGCGCCGACTAGACGAACTGCCATCTGCCATACTTCGGGCTTTAGTGCTGGGGTTTATGTTATAATAAATTTATGACCATCAAACAATCCCTCCTTTGGGCAATAAAAATTTTAAAGAAATCAAAAATCCTCTCCCCTGCCCTGGACGCCGAGATTCTTTTATCTTTTACTATAAAAAAACCGCGCGAATTTTTGTATGCGCATTCGGAAAAAAATTTATCCGCGGCACAACTTAATAAATTTAAAAAACTGATTGCCCGCCGCGCTAAACACGACCCGGTCGCTTATATCACTGGCCACAAATTTTTCTACGACCTGGATTTTTTTGTAAATAAAAGCGTTCTGATTCCCAGACCAGAAACAGAAACTCTGGTTGAAGAAACTCTAAAAAAAATACAAGATACTAAATACAAGATACAAGATACATCAATCGTTGACGTCGGCACCGGCAGCGGCGCCATCGCCATCTCACTTGCTCACCATTTACCGCACACCAAAATTTTTGCTACGGAAATTTCGTCTGGCGCAATAAAAGTCGCGCAAAAAAATACTAAACATCTCAAAACCTCCGTCACCCTACTCCGCGGCAATTTACTTGAACCATTTTTAAAATCAAAAATCATAAATCTAAAATCTTTAACAATTGTCGCCAATCTTCCTTACCTCACGACACACCAATATCAAAAAACTCAACCGGAAATAAAAAAATACGAGCCGCGACAGGCGCTGGACGGCGGCATAGATGGTCTAAAATATTACAGACAACTTTTACAGCAAATTGAATTACTAATTACCAACCGTCAATTATCCGTCATCTCAATCTTCGAAATAGATCCATCACAAAAGATATCAATCACTAAATTAATCAAACGCCGCTTTCCCGCCGCCAAAATTGAGATTAAACAAGATCTCTCGGGAAGAAATAGAATTGCTATTTTTGAAATTTAAAATTATACCCCAGCCCAAAGAGAAATAAACCCCCGCACCAATGCATTGGTGCGGGGGTAAAAAAAGACCTCGCAGGACGAGCTCGTTTGATTATTTTTGAAATATAATTAAAATTCCACGTCAGTCCCAATCGGCACTACTTCAACCCAGGTCACTCCCGGGTTGAATTTTATTTCCGCGCCGCTTTCATCAAAAAATTTCGTCCGCTCTCCGCGCGCTTCTTTTTCCCAGATCCCATCAATTCTAATTCCATCTTGAAAAACTATCGCATCGCCGCTGCCGATTGTTTTTATTTTCTTACGACTGACTTCGTCTAAAACAACTACACTGGTAAATTGCACAACAATATTTTTTGCCCGAACTTCAGAACCGTCCCTGTCTTGCTGGATCAATCCAGCTTGATATCTCAAATAATCATTTGCCTCGCGATTATACTGCCAGCCGGCCTCATAAGTTTTTGTGGAAAAATAAATTTTCACCCGCCCTTCCTCGGTCGGCCGCGCTTCTTCCGTCACTTCGTCTTTAAATTGCCACGGCGTAAAATTTTTAACTTCTCCTTCCCTTACTTCAAAAGCGTCATTCAAAAGTTCGGTTGAAGTGTAAAGATTATGCGGCATGTATCTTGATTTTGATCGCCAAAAAAATCTTCCGTAAGCAAATTCATTCAAATCCCAAATATCGTATTGCGGAATTAATCGGAGCGCTTCAGGGCTACCACCGGAATGAGCATAAAGTGCGCCAAATTCTTCTGCCCAATCGAGAAAATACGGTCGCGCACTTCGAACCGGCCCGATTTCTGATACATCAGAATCTGCCGTAAAAAATGCCAAAAGCCGCGTAATTCCCGCTTCAGCCAAAGTTTCATAAACTAAATTGGCGCGCGAAATTCCGGAAAGCGGACGCGCGTCAACCATATTTTCAATCTGCACGGCAAAAAGCGGTGGATTAATTTTTATTTCATCTTCCACTTCTACGCCATCAATCAAACGGCGAAAACCCGGTAACTTTGATTCTTCACTTTGTTCATTGTTCTGCGACTTGCCACTTCTTGAAAAAAAATCTAAAAAAGAAGTTTGAGACAAAAGAAAATATCCACCAACAGCGACAACCAAAACTGAAATTAATAACAAAGAAACAACCAGCCAGATACGCGGTTGTTTCTTTACAAAAGTAATTATTCCTGAAAATAATTTCTTTATCGACTTCATTTTGAATATAATTTAACCTCTACACCGATTCGTATTCGAACTCCGAAAATTCGTAATTCGCATACAGATTTCGGTTTATTCTTTTTTCTCGCCTTGAGCTTCCGGAGCAGCAGCCTCTTCTCCCTCTTTCTTCTCTTTTTCCACAACTTCAACTTCTTCAACTTTTTCCGCGACCGGTGTTTCAAGCTCAGCTTTCATTTCTTCCTCGGTCAAAGGCGCTTCAACCGTGGCGAGGGTAGCGTTCATGTCAGCCAAAATTTTTACACCCGCGGGAACTTTCAAATCTTTAACCTGAATACTATCTTCAAAAGTTTTAAGTCCGGAAATATCAACTTCAATTTCATGAAGCATATCTTGCGGCAAACATTCAATTTCCACTTCATCCATACTGTGCACAAAAGTTCCGCCAGTCTCTTTAACCGCCGGCGCTTCACCGACAAATTTGAGGATGGCGTCCACTTTAATTTTTTCCGTCATCTTAATTTGGCGAAAATCAACGTGGGAAAGTTTCCCCGTGCGAGGATCTGCCTGCACTTCCTGGACCAAAACTTTAACCGGCGCGGCTTCATCAACTTTTAAATCAATGAGCGTACTTTCTCCGGCTTCTTTGTAAAGTTTATTGAAAGGAAGATACTCCACAACCAAATTTAAGGACGGCACGTCTTTTCCGTAAATAACGGCCGGAATCAAATTTTGTTTACGAAGATTCTTTACTCCCCTTCCAGTCACCTCTCGTTTTTTGACATTGAGACTTAAGGTCATAAGAATTCTCTGTTTAAAAATTAATTAATAATGATTAGATTCTAACAATGAACTCCAAAATAGTCAAGAGTTAAGACCTTACCGCAATACTTTCCAAAATCCCCACCATGGCCAAATTTACAACCAAAGCGCTGCCGCCATAGCTTATAAAGGGCAAGGAAATTCCTGTCACCGGCGCCACGCCGACCGTCATCCCGACATTAATAAAAATTTGAATCAAAAAAACAATTGCCGTACCGGTTGCAAAGAATAAACTGAAGTCATCACGCGCCCGGCGCGCCAGCCGCACAATTCGCCAAAAAATAACTCCCCAAAGAGCCAGAATCAAAGCCGCTCCCATAAAACCCATTTCTTCAGCTAAAACAGCAAAAATAAAATCTGTCTGACTTTCCGGAATAAAACGAAGCTGGCTTTGCGGCCCAAAACCAATCCCGCGTCCGAACACCTCGCCTGAACCCACGGCGATTTGCGCCTGAGTAATATTGTAGCCGCGGCCGAGCGGATCGCGTGAAGCATCCAGGAAACTCAAAATTCTATCTTTTTGATAATCTTGGAAAATAAAAAACCACGAACCGGCCAAAAGAGTTGCGACTAAAAGTAAAAGTAAAACCAGGTGCGACCGCTTTATTCCAATTAAAAATAACATTCCGAGCCACAGAAAAAATAGAACAAGTGCCGAACCAAAATCCGGCTGAAGCAAAACTAAACCAATTAAAATTCCTGAGAAAATACCGCTTATCGCAATGTGTTTAAAATTAAAAATTTCATGCGCTCCGCGGGAAAAATATTTTGCTAAAAAAATAATCATCGCGAGTTTCGCCAATTCCACCGGCTGAAAATTAAACCAACCAAATCCAAACCAACCTTGCGTTCCGCGAATAACCTGGCCAAAAATCAAAACCGCGACCAATAACGCCGCGGCCAAACCATAAATCGGAAAACTATAAAATTTCAACCATTTATAATCAATAATACTCAAGGCAAAAAATCCGACCAAGCCAATTAAAATAAAAATGATCTGTTTTTTTAAATTTAAAAAATCCGGACTAGCTTTGCTCAATGAAATACTGTAAAGCGCAACCAAACTTAAAACCAAAAGCAAAAAAACCGAAGTGGCAAGCACCCAGTCAAAACGTTTTAAAAATGAAAAATACCGGGAAAGCATGATATTAAAAGCGAATTAGAAAAATAACTAATTCGCCAATCAACTTTTCAATTAATCAAACTAATCCACTGGCATGAACACTTTTGGATCAAAAATATTCACTTCCGGCACAACTTTTACCTGCGTGATATTTGGCAATGTTTCAAACCAACTTACCTCAACCGGACGATTTTGTCCAGAACGAAATTCTTCCAAAGTAATATAATTTACACTGGCGATAGAACTTCCGCGATAAAGAAAAATTGCAAAGCCAACATCCCAAAAACCGAAAGCTGTCGCGTTTTGAACTGTGAAAGACGCACGACTGATCGGAATATTTTCTCCAACTGCCGCCGGCGTAAATTTCACATCAGAAATAGAAAAATTTAATCGCTCATCCTGCCAGGCGGGGTAATCGGAAATTTCATGCGCATCAATCCTTCGCCACTTTAAATTTTTTATTTCCAAAGTCGCCGAGCGGGGTTTTGTCGGCGCCTCCCCTCCAAGATCAAAAATATATTTTTCCTCACCAGGCAAAAGAAAACCGCTTTTCTCCTCCCGCGCCACGCCGTCAACCAAAAAATCATAAGTAAATTCCGCGCGCCAATCCGCGGAGGAATTAAAAATTTTTCCAACAAAATCATATCTCCCCTTTCCCGAAGAAAAAATTGTCGTTGTTCCAATATCAAGATCCCTGGGCTGGAGCGCGCTATTTATGGCGGAATAATCAGCCCCGCGGCTCAATTCCCTCATAGCCAAATTAAAACTCGGGCCTTCAATAAAATAATAATTAATCAAACCATAAAGACCAAGCCCCCAAAAAATCGCGCATAAAAATATTAAAAAACCGATAAAAATTTTCTTCAACAAAATTTTATGAGAAACATACCAAGAGGCGACTTTAAGTTGGCTTTCTGTAAAATCCGCTGGCTGATTTTGGTTGTCCATATTTTTGTATAATTAATTAATGCACGGATTTTGGTTTTGGCGCAGCCAAAGTAATAAATTCCAAAACATCTGCGTGAGCCTCAACTATCTTTCTTGTTTTTTCATCCAAATCATCGCCATGGCGCGACGTAAACTCCAAAAATTCTCCAAAATTTTTGAGATCTCTTCCCTCACCCAAAAATCCCTCGCGAATCAAAATATAATTTATAAATTTAATCAACTGATTTTCCGCCGAAGAAATAAATTCAAATTTTTCCCTTGCATCCTCAGCTAAATTCGACGTCCCTGTCATTAATTTTTGCAAAGCAACCGTTCTTTCCGGGCTCAACGACAAAACAATACGAGGCATTTCCACTTTTTCCATATTTTTATCCGGATCTTCAAAATATTTTATTTCTGTCATTTTTTTCGCCGCGAGTTTTTCAAAAGTCCTCTCCCCCTTGCGCCAAAGTACAGATTGGTCAGCCGATGTCGTCGCATCAATTGCTAAATAAACAAATTCATCGGTATCTTCATTGTGAAAAATTACAACAAAATCAGTGCCATTCATCACATCATCATATTCAGAAGTTTTTTGAACAGATTGCACACTGTCGCCAAACCAGCCATGAACTTTTACTCCCTCCATCAAAACGTATTCCAGGGCGACCGCTTCGCTTCCCCGTTCACGAACATAAGCCGGAGATTTTTTAATCTCTCCAACTTTTTTAAGATCAGATTCAACTTCTGCCCGCGAATACGAACGGCCAACAAAATCATACTCACTAAACGCAGATTCTTTCCACGGCCGCGCAATTTCGCGGTTAAATTTTTCGTCGTCAGTCTGGCCCCAAACCCGCTCGCGATCCAATTGTGCGGCCATTCTGCCTTCAATTCCTACTGCCATATTTTGGAAAATTAAATTACAACTTTATTATATCAAAAAATTGAAATCTGGGCGAATATAAAAAAGAGCGGACCGCACGGGATCCGCTCGAAACGACTAGTGTCCAAGAATCAAACCATTGCCGGGTTTAACCCAAGGAACAATGACTCTGCACTACGCGATGACGGTAAGGCCTGCCGAAGCATGACCGTACACTACGTAATGGCTAAACGAAAAGTAGAGGCAGTCTTCGGCCCGCTGGAACTGGTAGGCAGTACTGTATGAGCCAACCCCAGCGCACTCCAGATCTGGTACATTGGCGTCGCGAGCCAGCACGTCTGGGTACATAATCATGGCCGCCATCACATCAATCGCCCCAGAGAGGAGAAAGTATTCCGGCAGGCTCTCCATCTGTTCCACGGCCGCCCGGGGCAGATATCCCTGAAGCGCCATCGGAAAATAGAGCGCCACGACCGGTCCTGCATTCATCGCAGCCACCAACTTATCATGGCGACTACCCTCCCGAACCTGCAGACCCCTTCCTTCCATCTTGTGAAAGCGTTGCCCCGGAAACTGTTCCTCAAAGACCTGGCCGACCAGGGCAAAGAGCGACAACTTCTCAACAATTTCCCAGTAGAACGAGCTCGCCTCCATCGGAGGCAGAAAAATCGGCAGGCACGGACCGCGCAGAACATCTCCCGTCGCTTCATCCCGAGCGATGCGGCTCTTCGCCTCGCTCGCCCTCCCGCGGAAATCCGAGGGTTTGAACGGGGGCTCCACCCCGAAACGCTTGCACGTCCGCACAAACCTCGTCTCAAGGTTTGGATTGTCGGCAAAATCAATGGGCGAGGCAAGACACACATTCGGCACTGGACAGCCGTGGTGTTGCTCTTTCATGTTCGGCGGCGGAAGGCGCCAGCCGTGGAGGTCGAAAAGGGGTTGGTATCCCTCCTTCTCGCGGTAGACCTTCTTTCTCCCTCGGAGAACATCCTTCGCTGCCTGCTCGCCGCCGATGATGTTCAACAACGCTTCGGTCTGTCCCATGTTCCATTTCGGATACTTCATCTTCCATCTCCTTCCGGACTGCAAGCCCGAAAAGCATTTTGCCACTGCCCGTGGCCCGGGTCTTCTCGCCGTGAGAAGCGTTTTTATCCTATCTTTTTTTATTATAAAAAGTCAAATACAAAGCTCTTGTTTTTCTAAAAACATTATGCTATAATAACTTAATAAATATTAGCAAATTCTACTTCTTTTTCCGCCCATGGCGGAGAAGTTCAATTTTTTTGTTATGCCGAAAAAAGTTAAAACACCGCCAAAACAAACTAAATCTTCGCCAAAGGCGAATGCGCCTCGAGCGCAAAAAGAAGAATACGGCGCAAAACAAATTACAGTTTTGGAAGGCCTGGAAGCGGTCCGCCGCCGGCCGGGAATGTACATCGGTTCCACCGGTCCGGAAGGTTTGCATCATTTAGTTTGGGAAGTTGTTGATAACTCAATCGACGAAGCAATGGCCGGCCATTGCACGGAAATTCAGGTTCGCCTTTTGCCCGGAAACCGCGTTTCTGTTTCTGATAACGGCCGTGGCATTCCGGTTGAAATTCATAAACAAACAAAAAAATCCGCTCTGGAGACGGTTTTGACAATACTTCATGCCGGCGGAAAATTCGGTGAAGGCGGATACAAAGTTTCCGGCGGTTTGCATGGCGTCGGTGTTTCTGTTGTAAATGCCCTTTCAAAAAATCTCCGTGCTGAAGTAAAACGCGACGGAAAACTTTGGGCGCAAGAATATGCCAAGGGTAAACCTTTGGGAAAAGCAAAACCAATCGGCACGGCGCGCGGCACGGGAACAACAATTATTTTTGATCCTGACCCGGAAATTTTTACCACGACCGAATTTGATTTGCAAACCATTCTTACCCATCTCCGCCAACAAGCATACCTCACCAAGGGCGTAAAAATTTTTATTTTTGATGAACGCAAGGCGGAAAAAGGAAAAAAATCCAGCCAACCAACTTACGCTTTTTATTTTGAAGACGGTGTTGCTTCTTATGTGGGTTTTCTAAACCATCACAAAGAAGTAAAACAAGAAAACGTTTTTTATGTCCAAAAAGATTCCGCGGGCATTGGCGTGGAAGTGGCCGTGCAATATACTGCTGATTTTAAAGAAACCGTTTTTGCTTTTTGTAATAATATTTTTAATCCGGAAGGCGGATCGCATTTAGTCGGTTTCCGCACAGCCCTCACTCGTGTTTTGAATAATTACGCGCGGGCAAAAGGATATTTGAAAGAAAAAGATGAGAATCTAACCGGCGAAGACGTACGCGAAGGTTTAACCGCGGTTGTAAGTGTTAAAGTCAAAGATCCGCAATTTGAAGGCCAGACCAAAGCTAAACTCGGAAATCCTGAAGTCCGGCCGGCGGTTGACACAATTTTTTCCGAAGCTCTCACAACTTTTTTGGAAGAACATCCACGCGATGCCGAAGGAATAATTGAAAAAAGTATTTTGGCTTCCCGCGCGAGAAATGCCGCCCGTATTGCCCGCGAAACAATTTTACGAAAAGGAGTTTTGGAAGGATTAACTCTTCCGGGAAAACTTTCCGACTGTGCCGAACGCGAACCGGAAAAAACCGAACTCTACATCGTTGAGGGTGATTCTGCCGGCGGCTCGGCCAAACAAGGCCGCGACCGAGATTTTCAAGCGATTTTACCTCTGCGCGGAAAAATTTTAAATGTGGAACGGGCGCGGCTTGATAAAATGCTCGCGAACAATGAAATAAAATCATTGATTATCGCCATGGGTACAAACATTGGCGAACAATTTGATATTACCGGCTTAAGATACGGAAAAATTATTATTATGACAGATGCTGACGTTGACGGCGCGCATATCCGCACCTTGCTCTTAACTCTTTTTTACCGATATTTTCCAGAATTGATTACGACCGGACATATTTACGTTGCCCAGCCACCGCTTTACAAAATCCAATCCGGAAAAGATGCCCGCTATGTTTACAGCGATGAAGAAAAAGATAAAACTATCGCGGAAATGCAGAAATCTAAAGGAAAAATAGTTGAGAATAAAAAAATTAAAAAACCAGAAGGGGTCGAAGGCGAAATATCGGAAGAAACAGCCGAAGGTGAAGAAACCACGACGGTTGCCGGCATTGGGATCCAACGCTATAAAGGTTTGGGTGAAATGAACCCCGAACAGCTTTGGGAAACAACCATGGATCCGGCAAACCGAATGATGAAACAAATAACTGTCCCCGACGCCGCTGCGGCTGACGAGACATTTAGTGTTTTAATGGGCGACGAAGTTGAACCGCGAAAACGCTTTATCCAAACACACGCAAAAACCGTAAAAAACTTAGACATATAACTGTTAAAGGTTTAAAACTTGCGTTATTTTCCCCCTGTGCTATACTACGAGTAAATAGCCCCCAGGGCTGTTTTAAATACCTTAAATTTAGGCTAAAAATCGTTTAAATAAAATAAAAACATGCAAATCTCTATCCCCAGCAACAAATTAACAAACTACTTTCGTGATTCTTACCGAGAATTAAAGAAAGTTGTCTGGCCGACAAAGCGTGAAACTATAAACCATACCCTGGTCGTGATTGGAATTAGTTTGGGTGTGGCTGTTTTCTTGGGAGCGCTTGATTTCCTTTTCACCTGGCTTTTCGAAAGATTTGTACAATAAGTTTCAAATTTTTTTAATTTTGGATTTTTGCGCCGGAAGCGCACATCTTTAACACTATGCCTAAACAAATAGCTCAAAGGGGCCGGCTCTGGTACGCGATTCATACTTACTCCGGTTATGAAGAAAACGTCGCCCATAATTTGAAACAAAGAATTGAATCCATGGCAATGCAGGATAAGATTTTCAACGTCTTGATTCCTACCGAAAAAAAGATAAAAATAAAAAACGGCAAACGCCGGACAGTCATTGAAAAAATATTTCCCGGATATGTTTTAGTAGAAATGCTTGTTACTGACGATTCGTGGTACGTTGTCCGAAACACTCCGAATGTCACGGGTTTTATCGGCACAGGCACAATCCCGACTCCCCTTTCAGAAACAGAAATAAAATTTCTCCAAAAAAGAATGGGCGATGAAGAACCGCAATATAAAATTGATGTCACGGTCGGCGCGCCGGTTAAAATCAATGACGGACCATTCAAAGGTTTTGAAGGAAAAATTTCTGCTATTGACGAGGCCCGCGGAAAAGTTAAAGTGTTG
>JAHIRI010000008.1 GCA_018818855.1 Patescibacteria group bacterium | reverse complement strand
GGTAGCATTGGCATATTTTATGCTTTACAAATTATTAGCAGTCTTAAGATTAGAGTGCTAAGTCCATTTTAGCATGGTAAAATATTATGTCAATACTAAAAAATAAACCGACGCTTCCTCATTTCGCGTCGGTTGTCCTCCTTATTTACGCAGCTTCGCCCCTTGGCATCACTCCGCAATCCGGGCACTGAATGATCCGTTCAAGCGACTTTGTGTACGTCCCGAAGGCGTACTTGTTCCCACAGCGGGGGCAGGTGAGATCGTACTCGATCCAATGGATCCACTTTTTGCTCCCGCACTTTGGACAACGCAGAAGGAAATGCCCCGGCAGCTTGGTTTCTTTCTGGTCGGGACCGATGGTCTGCATGCCATCGTGCCCGCAGCCGGGACAGAAATAGCCCGTGTCGCAGTGAATGCAGTGACCTTTGCCATCTGCCGGAATGCAGCAGACATGAGGGTGGCGTTGCAGCGAAATCTGCAGCCTCGCCCTTGTCAGGCGACTTTCGGCAGCCGCTCCTATCCCGATACGAGCTACGTGAACGTGACACCGCGAACAAAGCTCTCCTTGCCTCCGCGGATGCCCGCAATTCGGACAAAGATCCCCGTCGTACCTACCCAGTTTTTCTTCCATTTTTTCTCCTCACACCACCCTTCGAGCGAGGACCGTCGCCATGTTCTCCTTCACGATCTTCCATATCTTATCTGCAATTGCGGCATGCCAGATTTTTTCTGACTCAAAGTCAATACGCACCCTACGACGGCAACGACCACATTCGAAATAGAAATGGGGATATGACAAGGAAGAAGAGGTTAGTAGACAACCGCATTCTTTGCAGAACAATTGCAATTCAGCCATCGCCCGGCGAATGCAGTTACAACGCCAATGAAAGGATTCCTCATCCCTTTCCAATTCTTCGGCAGAAGCCAGGGTTGGCATTTCTAGTCCTCCCTTTCTACCTAAAATCTATCAAAACGCCTGCTTTTAGTCAACCCCAAAAAGTTTGCTTAAAATTTCAAAAAATGATATAATTTTATATTAAACATAAAGCCTGATGCCATGACAAAACGTGTTTTTCTTGCCATAAATATTCCTGATGAAATTAAACAAAAACTTGGCCCCGTTATTGAAGAGCTAAAAAAATCAAATCCTGACTACGGAATAAAATGGGTTGCGGCGGAAAATTTACATTTGACTTTGCACTTTTTTGGCGACCTGGATGAAAAACAAATTACCACTGCGGAAAAGGGGATTTGGGAAATTACAAAACGCATAGAATCTTTTGAAATGAAAACCGGAAATTTTGGTTGTTTTCCAAATGAACAGTCACCACATGTATTTTTTGCTTCAGTTGGAGATTCTGACGCCATCCATACTTTAATCGGAGAGCTTGAAGCAATGCTCGAAAATTTAGGATTTGAAGTTGATCCGCGGCCATGGCAGGGACATCTTACTTTGGGAAGAATTAAAAATTGGTCAAATTGTAAAATTAGCAGTGTGGAAATTCCGGAAATGACTTTTTCTGTAAAAAGTGTAGAACTTATGAAAAGTGAGTTAACGCCAGATGGACCAGTATATTCCGTAATTAAATCTTTTTCACTGAAATGAAAGTAAATATTCTCGGGATTCAAATAGATAATCTTAAAAAAGCAGAGGCGCTAAAAATAGCTGAACAATTTCTTTCTGATGGCAGACAGCACTATATTGTCACACCAAATCCAGAGATGGCGGTCGCGGCGCAAAAAGACGAATATTTTTTGGAAATTTTAAACAAAGCCGATCTCTCCGTACCCGACGGCTTTGGCCTTATTCTTGCCTCGCGTTATTTGCGCCGTCCGCTTTTGGAAAAAATTCATGGTGTAGATTTGATGCTAGACATTTGTCGTCTCGCTGAACAAAAAAATTATTCAGTGTATCTTTTGGGTGGAAAAGAGGGAATAGCAAAAAAAACAGCGGAGAATCTCCTGAAAAAATTTCCGAAACTTAGAATTGCGGGTGCGGAAAGTGGTGGGATAATTAACGAACAACAACTAGCAACAAATAATCAACAATTAAATTTTACTAGGCCAGACATCTTGTTCGTGGCATTCGGCGCAGAAAAACAGGAAAAATGGATTGTTCAAAATTTAAATAATATTCCATCAATTAAAATAGCCATGGGTGTCGGCGGAGCGTTTGACTTTATTTCCGGAAAAATAAAACGCGCACCAAAGTGGATACAGAAAATCGGATTGGAATGGCTTTGGAGATTATTTATGCAACCATGGAGATGGAAAAGAATTTTAACGGCAACCATAAAATTCAGCTGGTTAGTAATAACAAAAGATAAAAAACGACGTGAAGCGTCGTCCTGAGGAGCGCAAGCTACGAAGGATCTAAACCCTATGCTTAAAAATAAAAAAGAAGAACTCAGAGTTCGTATTGCGCCATCACCAACCGGTTATTTACATGTTGGTACGGCCAGAATCGCGCTTTTCAATTATCTATTTGCTAAAAATCAAGGCGGCAAATTTATTTTGCGTATTGAAGACACTGACTTGGAACGCTCTGACGAAAAATTTACAAAAGAAATTATTGAAAGTTTGCATTGGCTTGGAATTAATTATGACGAAGGACCTGATGTTGGTGGAGATTTTGGACCATACCGACAGAGTGAACGATTAAAAACTTACAAAAAGTATTTACAACAATTATTGGATGAAAATAAAGCGTATTATTGTTTTTGCACCGAAGAAGAATTAGAAGTTGAACGCCAGGCACAAACGAAGAGGGGAGAGCCGCCCATTTATTCCGGCCGCTGTGCTAATTTAAATGCAGAACAAATAAAAAAATCTCATGATGAGGGCAAAAAATCAATCATTAGATTTCGTATGCCCAACATAAAAATAATTTTTGAAGATATGATCAAGGGGGTTTTGGAATTTGAAACAAGATTAATCGGTGATATTACTATCGCCAAAAATTTAGAAACGCCGCTTTACAACTTTGCCGTAGTGATTGACGACGAAACAATGAAAATTAGTCATGTTATACGCGGTGAAGATCATATTTCCAACACTCCAAAACAGATCGCTATGATTGAAGCGTTAGAATTTAAAAAACCAAAATACGCGCATCTTCCGCTAACTCTTGCCCCGGATAAAACAAAACTCTCTAAACGCCACGGCGCCACAGCCATTGCCGATTATCGCGCTATGGGTTATCTTCCCGAAGCCCTGATTAATTTTATGGCTTTTATGGGGTGGAATCCGAAAACTGACCAAGAATTTTTTACCAAAGAAGAATTGGTGAAAATTTTTTCCATGGCCAACATAAACAAGGCCGCGGCAATTTTTAACATTGAAAAATTAAACTGGCTAAACGGCCATTATATCCGCCAAATGGATTTATCTAGCCTTACAGAAAAATGTATTCCGTATTTAGAAAATGCAAATCTGATCAATGGAGTAGGGGCGGGAGAGTGGAATATTATGAAAACCGACGAGGCTATTAATTTGGATCAACTGAAAAAAATTATTGCTCTGGAACAAGAAAGGCTGGTTAAATTGGATGACTTACCAGAACTCGTTTCCTTCTTCCTTAAGAAAGAACTCACTTTTGACAAAGACCTTTTGCTTTGGAAAAAAATGACGGCGGCAGAGACTGCAGAACATTTATCTGAAGTAGAAAAATTACTGGCCAACATAGATAAGAAAAATTTTACAAAAGAAAATTTAGAAAAAGAAATAAAAAAATTAATAGAAAAAGATAAACTCGGAGTGGGGGAGACCCTTTGGCCGCTTAGAGTTGCGTTGACGGGACTGAAAGCTTCGCCTCCGCCTTTTGAAGTGGCTGAAATTTTAGGAAAAGAAAAAACTTTGCAAAGAATTCTGGCAGCAAAAGATTTACTGGCGTAAAAAAATGTGCTATAATTAAGTTATGGTACAGAAAATCCGGAAAATAGCAGTTGTTTTAATGGCAATCTCATTGATTGTTCCTTTTAATTTTTCTCGAATTCAAGCGGCAAAAGCGGAAGATACGACCGCCAATGGTCTTGTGCAAGAAATTTCCAGCTTAGATAAAGAGATTGACGCGAAGAAAAAGGAAATTGAAGCCCTGCAAAAAAAATCAGACAGTTATAAAAAACAAATTGAAGCCGCTCAGAAAAAAACAGTCAGTCTTTCAACCGAACTTGCTATTTTATCCAATAAAATTGCCAAAATAAAAATTGATATTGAAACTACTGAGAAAAAAATAGAAACAATAACTCTGGAAATACAAAATCTGGAAGCGCAGATTCAAGAGAGGGAGGCGGAAATAAGCGTAAATAAAGATAGGATCTCCGAATTTCTTCGTTTGATATACAGAAATGATCAAAAAGGATACTTGGAAGTTATTGCGGCCAATCAGTCTTTCTCTGAAGTTTTTGATCAGATGAAATATGTTGAAAATCTTCAGGCTGATTTGCAGTCTGTACTAAATAAGATTCAGGAATTGAAAGCTTCTCTTGAAGAACAAAAAAATCAAAGAGAAAATAAAAAGGTTGAGGCAGAAAATTCAAAATTAGAAATGGTTAAAATGCAAAGCTCCCTGGAAGAGCAAATCGTGAACAAAGAAGGATTACTTGATAAAACTTATGCTTCAGAAAAACAATTTCAAAATTGGCTGTTGCAATCAAAGTACGAAGAAGAACAAATAAATTCAGAAATCACTTCACTTGAACGAACTATTAGGCAGCGCCTGGAGGAAAGTGATGAAGCTTTTTCTAGCGGACAATCAGGGTCTGTCGCGCTTTCCTGGCCAGTTGACCCAAGCAGGGGAATCACTGCGACTTTCCACGACCCCGACTATCCTTATCGTTATATTTTTGAACATCCAGCAATTGATATTCGCGCCTACCAAGGAACACCCCTTAAAGCCCCCGCGCCTGGATATGTAGCAAAAGTAAAAAATGGGGGACAAAAAGGATATAGCTATATAATGTTAATTCATGCCAATGGTCTTTCTACTGTTTACGGTCATGCTTCCAAAATTAATGTTCAAGAAGATACCTATGTTATCAGAGGACAAGTGATTGGGCTTTCGGGTGGAATGCCGGGCACGCCGGGCGCCGGACCACTGACAACCGGCCCACATTTACATTTTGAAGTCCGGCTTGATGGCATTCCCGTAAATCCTTTGAACTATTTACCATAAAAATTTAGAAATTTTAAAATCACGCCTGATTTATTAGCGTGATTTTTTATTTATAAAATTTAAATAAAAAAACCCGCACGGCAAGACGGGTTCGCGCGCAAAGAAACCGTTTGTCTGGGAGACGACGCAGGGTTTGTACTTCCTGAGTCCAAGGACTCCATGATCGGGAGAGGGGACAGGCTGAGGACCCGGCCCTCCACAGAGTTCGAACCCAGGAAGTTGGAGGAGAGTTCGCGGCCAAAGATCCTACTAGGACTCCAACCCGCGAAAACCCCGCGACACAGTTCATTGCGCCATCTTGCCGTGCGGATAACCGCCGTTCTGAAACAATCCTGGAAAGGAGGAGGAAGTCCTCGTCGCGCCCGGAGAACCGTTTGGAGGCGGAAAATCTCCGGAAGAGAGAGGGGATTGCCCAGAACGACGGAATCGTAACTGCCCTTTTACGGACAGCTATTTCACGATTCTCGCAGTTTTGCGAAAGTTCGTAGCACTTGTATGTTAAATTATTATAATATTTATGTCAACTATCCTTCTTCATTTATTTTCGCATTGGAGTAGTGGGGAAGTAGTAAAGAAAGGCTTGTTTTGTTATACACTATGGGTCGCACAATGTATCTTATGCGACACAGCCCTTCTATTTATTCCGCGTATCAAGTAAGGATTACTTATAATAAACCCTATCTTCAAACCTTAAATCAACATACTCCAAACCCTTTCTTGCTTCTATATTCTTTTCTGTCATAAATGCATTTAATTTCACAATCTGCGCATTTAAATCGTTTATAAGCGAAAAGTAGGCTGTCCATCCCTCTCTAGTCAGACATTTTACAGTAGAATCATCCTTATTTGTCATCGTGAAATTTAAAATACCAAGCCCCGTAGCGCGCGGTAAATTGTTTTGTAGGTCATTTATAGTGCGAACTTCTTCTGTGGTTAAAATATTTTCCTTAACTTGCACGACTGAATTTCTCTCATCAAAAACCTCGGCCATTTTTGCCCCTGGTTGATTTCCAAGGTACTCTGACACCCCTGTTTCTGAAATTTCGCGAATTATTGCGCCATCCCAACCAACCAAATAAAATTTTCCCGCTGTTTTCCAAATTATAGCCGGTTTTTTTTCTTCCAAAGAAATTTTAATAATTCCGGGTAAACTTTTACCTATTTTTAAAAATTCCAGTGAGTATTCTTCGTTTAATAATTCCTGGAGCTTTTCTTCATCGAAAATAAATATATTATCTTGGCTAAAAATAAAAAATCTTCTGCTGGCGATCTGATCATCGACCATGGCGCGCATTTCGTCGTAATTTATTTTTTCCAATCCAGAGATCTCAATTTTTTTTATGCTAAAGTACGGTGAGAAAAAAATAAAATACCCCAAACCGAAAATAACGCTCAAAAACAAAAGCGCGAGTAATTTTCCGCGCCACCCTCGCTTCCGGCCAAAATATTTACGAAAACCAGTCCCCTTCTTTCCTCCACCAAAAAATGGGTTTATATAGCTCTTTTTATGATAGTCTTTTATCCTCCCCATAAAATTATGATTATCTGTACCATTCTTTTCTTGGTTTATAACCGGACTGTATTTTTTGTTTTTCCTTGAATCTTTCTATCGCCAGGACGATCAAACTATCCAATAAATCAGAGTATGATAGGCCTGAGGCGTGCCAAAGCTTTGGATACATAGAAATTGAGGTAAAGCCGGGAATGGTGTTAATTTCGTTAACATATATTTTTCCGCGCTTATCATCCAGCAAAAAATCAACGCGAGCCATACCCAGACAATTTGTTACTCGAAAAACTTGGCAAGCCATTTTTCTTATATCTTCCATTAATTTTTTTGATAACTTTGCTGGAATAATACTTCTAGATTGTCCGTCAACATATTTCGCGTCATAATCATAAAATTCACCGGAAGAAATTATTTCCCCGGGCATTGAGGCAATAGGCTCATCATTTCCCAAAACGCTGCATTCAATTTCTCTCGCATTTTTTACGGCTTGTTCTACTAAAATCTTTTTATCGTATTTTGTCGCCAAATTAATGCCGGCGATTAATTTATTTTTATTGTGAACTTTGGTAATTCCCACGCTTGATCCCATATTCGCCGGTTTAACAAATGCGGGGTATTTTAGAGTTTTTTCTATGTGTCGCAAAATATTCGTATGATTCACCCTCCATTCTTTTTCTAAAAACCAAATATATTTTACAATTGGTAATTTTGCTTGCTCACAAACTTGTTTTTGAACAACTTTATCCATGCCAACAGCCGAACCCAAAACTCCGGCGCCAACATATGGAATATTAATCATTTCAAATAATCCCTGGATTGTTCCGTCCTCGCCGTAAGTTCCGTGCAATACCGGAAAAACAGCATCAACTTTTGTCAAAATTTCCGGCGGCAAGCGCGATCCTTTTTTTATTTTTCCTTGTTTAAATAATTCCAGTAAATCTTTTTTTTCAGTCACCCACTCCCCTGTTTTGGTAATTCCTATCTGAATAACATCGTATTTTTTTCTATTAAGCGCCTTCATCACTGATTCTGCAGAAACCAAAGAAACTTCATGCTCGCCAGAACGCCCGCCAAAAATCACGGCAATTTTTATCTTCTTCGGCATAAATTTATTTCAAAATTTTCTTTTTTATCAAATCCGGAATAATTTTATTTTTGATAATTGGTGAAACTTTAGGATTGTCAATGTCATTTTTACCTAACCAGTATAACGCGCCAATTTCTGACGACGGTTCTGGACTGCCGATAAGATTTCCTTTATATAATCTGATCATTACATCGCGTTCGGGTGTTGCTGCAGAAACGTCAATATACTCGCCTACATACTCAAGAGATTTTTCATCAAGATCACAATCTAATTCTTCTTTTATTTCTCTTTTTAAACATTCCTCATCAGAATTTTCTTCCAATTGTCCGCCGGGCATAAGATATTGGGTCACTCTCTTATCTTCATATTTATTTCCGGGTTCACAAACCAGAAAAGCTGTTTTATCATCATTCAAAACTAACAATCCAATTTTATTATAATAAGCCATAAATTTAAATCACAATTCG
>JAHIRI010000007.1 GCA_018818855.1 Patescibacteria group bacterium | reverse complement strand
TCATAAACATCAAAGAGCTTAACCTCCCGAACTATCTTATTTTCCGTTTCAAAAATATTTTTTAAGACATCGTCCCAAACCGTTTTTTTCGACACAATTAACGCAAGGTCGAGCTCGACGCCCGGATATTTCGGAATCGGCTCATAAGCCACTGCCTCTTTATATAATTTTACCAGTTCTAAGAAATTAATGCCAAAAATCCCAACCCGATGCCGCACTCCAAAACTCTGCTGCACGGCCGGCGCGAGTTCAGCCACAATGCCGAGCGTTTTTCCTCCAGCCGTAATTTTCGCGGTTCTCGCGGCGTTTGCCCACATCGGCAAATCCTTTTGCCAAATCTCAAACTTATGCGCAACATGCATTGTTTTTAAAATTTCTTCGGCCACGGCCTTTGCTTCATAAAACGGCGTCTCATTATTTTTTGCCAAAATCATTCCAGCCAAAGATTCATCCTGCCGCGACAGACGCTCATTCTTTTTTCCACCCTTCCTTAATTCTCCCAACTCGCGGAAGAAAATTTTTCCAAGTTCAAAAATTCTGACTTCATCGGAAAAATGTTGATTTTCTGAAATATTCGCGACAAGTCCGGGAACCAAACTTTGCCGTAAATGAGTCAAATTTTTATTGATGGAATTTTTTAATTTTATGTGGTCAGCCGGGTTCAATCCAAATTTTCTTAAAACTTTTTCTTCAGTAAAAGAATAATTATAAACTTCAGTCATTCGGAGCCCAGCGGCCAAAATATTTTTTACCAGCCGTTCCACTTTTCGCGGCAAATTTTCTTCCGGCGCAGCCATAATTATTTCCGGCATTTTTCCGCGGATATTGTCATAACCATAAATCCGCGCCACTTCTTCAACCAAATCCTCGGCAATGGCCACATCTTTCGTCGCCCGCCAGGTCGGAATTTTAACACTTAAAACTTTTCCTACTTTTTTTACTCCAAAACCCAGCGCTTTCAAAATGCTGGTCACTTTTGCTGGCGAAATAATTTCGCCGATTTTTTTATTCAAAAAATCAAAACTTAATTTTATCGGGCCCTGATTTAATTTAAAATTTTTCACATCCTGAATTTTTCCCGAAACTTTTGCTCCGGGTATAACCTTCTCTATAAGTTCAATTGCCCGCGCCATTCCAAATTCCGCCAAATTCGGATCCAACCCTTTTTCAAAACGAATTGACGCCTCTGTCCGAAGCCCGAGCTTCATTGAAGTTTTTCTGACATTTATAAAATCAAAATTAGCCGCTTCCAAAATAATTTTTGAAGTTTTTTCGCCAACTTCGGAATTTTGTCCGCCCATCACCCCGGCAATAGCTATCGGCCTTTTCCCGTCGGCAATCACAAGCATTGATTTATTAAGTTTTCTTTGCGCCCCGTCAAGCGTGATAAAATTTTCACCATCTTTTGCTTCGCGCACTACGATTGTTTTTTGTTTTGCATCGCCTATTTTATCAAAATCAAAAGCATGCAGCGGCTGGCCAAACTCCAACATCACGTAATTTGTAATATCAACAATATTATTTATGGAACGGACGCCGACCGATTCAAGTCTGGCAATGAGCCACGCCGGCGACGGTCCTACTTTTATGTTTTCGAGAACTGCACCAAGGTATCGCGGACACAATTTTTTATTTTGAACTTTAACTTCAAATTTAATAGCCGATTTAGAAATATTCCCGGACTTTTTTATTTTATATTCTTTAAATTTCTGTCCCAAAATCGCCGCCACTTCACGCGCTATACCATAATGCCCCCAAAGATCCGGCCGATGCGAAAGAGATTTATTATCAATTTCATAAATCACATCTTCCATCGGTAAAATTGTACTGACTTTTACCCCAACTTTTGCCGCAGAATTCAAAACCAAAATACCGGAATGTGACGAACCCAAACCCATTTCATCTTCTGAACAAATCATTCCTTGAGACTCGATGCCGCGAACTTCCCGTCGTTCGAGCGTCAAACCATTCGGCAAAGTTACCCCCGGCAGAGCCACAACAACTTTTTGTCCGGCTGCGACGTTTGGCGCGCCGCAGACAATATTTAAAATTTTTCCGTTGCCAATATCAACTTTTGTCACGGAAAGCCGATCGGCGTTCGGATGTTTTTCGCGAGATTTTACAAAACCCACAATCAATTTATCCAAAACCTCGCCGCGTTTTTCTATTCCTTCAATTTCTGTCGTCGTCAACATTAATTTCGACGCCAAAATTTCCGGCGTAACATTTTTAGGAACGCTTGTAAAATCTTTTAACCAGTTTAGAGATATTTTCATAAATTAAAATTGGTTTAAAAATCTAATATCTCCGCTGCAAAATAATCTAATATCATCAATCCCGTACTTTAACATCGCGAGACGCGTCAGACCAAACCCAAAAGCAAATCCGCTCCATTTTTCCGGATTAATTCCGCCTGCCTTCAAAACATTCGGATGAATCAAGCCCGCGCCGAAAATTTCCAACCATCCAATATTTTTACAAAGCCGGCATCCTTTTCCTTTACACAAAAAACAGGTTACTTCACCGTTTACTCCCGGCTCAACAAAGGGATAATATTTCGGCCGCAACCTAAGATGCGTCTCCGGACCATATAATTTTTTTGCCACCACTTCCAAAACCGCTTTCAAATTCGCCATGGAAATATTTTTATCAACCATAAATCCCTCCAATTGATAAAAAGTGTGTTCGTGGCGGGCGTCAGTCGCTTCATTTCTAAAACACCGACCGGGCACGATCGCCCGAAGTGGTGCGCCATATTTTTCCATTGTTCTAACCTGCATCGGCGAGGTATGCGTACGCATTAAAAGCCCGTCGCCTTCCACATAAAACGTATCTTGCATTTCCCGCGCCGGATGCCATGACGGAATATTTAACGCTTCAAAATTATAATATTCCGATTCGAGTTCCGGCCCGTCCAAAACCATAAAACCCATTGAGGAAAAAATATCTTCCAATTCATATTGGATTTTAGAAACCGGATTTAAGTGGCCAAAACCATCTTTTACTTTTGAAGCAGTCACATCAATCCATTCATTTTCTTCTACCGCGCCCGCTCCTTTTTCACTGAGCGATTTTTTCACTCTGCCAATTTCACTTGCTAATACTTGTTTTACTTGATTTGCAAGGTCGCCCATTTTCCCGCGTTCCGCTTCTGGCAATTCTCCAACCGTCCGCAAAATTTTGGTCAACTCTCCTTTCCGGCCGAGATACTTAATTTCCAAATTTTGCAACTGATTTTGATCGCTAACTTTTTTTATCTCATCCAAGGCCCGCGTTTTTAATTGTTGTAATTGTTCTTGCGACATAAAAGTTATTTAATAATCTTATCCCACAATCCCACGAATTTATCGCTGAATTTTATAACATCGCGATAAGTAACGAGCAGTACCAAAAGCATTAAAAGACCAAACCCAATATTATGGACTAAATTTTCAATTTTTTGGCTAACCGGTTTGCGGCGAATTTTTTCAATCAAAAGAAAAAGAATTCTTCCGCCATCCAATGCCGGAAACGGCAAAAAATTAATCACCGCCAAATTTATAGAAAGCAAAGCCGTAAATTGCAAAAGATAAATTATTCCCATTCTCGCCACCTGCCCGGTTAAAACCGCAATGCCGACCGGCCCGGAAAGATCAACTGAAACTTTTTGTGTGACAATTAAATTTTTTATTAATTCATAAAAAGCAACCGCCACTTCGCCGGTAAACAAAACCGCGCTTTCTGCCCCCTTCCATACCGCCAAATACCATGGATATGAAACAATTCCGGTTTTTAATAGCCCTACACCGATGCCGCCACGTCCAGTCTCAATCAAAAAAGTCGGACTAATTTCTTTTTCAATTTTTTGACCATTTCTTTCCAGCGCGAATTTTACCGGCGTATCAATTTTTCCTGCAAGATAATTTTGCATCGCCTCCACGTCTTCAATCTTTTGACCATCAATTTCCAAAATCGCATCCCCTGGCTCTAACCCCGCTTCTGCCGCCG
Source organism: Patescibacteria group bacterium (assembly GCA_018818855.1). Classification (GTDB taxonomy): domain Bacteria; phylum Patescibacteriota; class Patescibacteriia; order XYB2-FULL-38-15; family XYB2-FULL-38-15; genus JAHIRI01. The sequence continues at coordinate 2,355 of JAHIRI010000007.1, read as the reverse complement.
GCATATTTTCTAAAATCTGAACAACTTGCACCTTAGCATCACGCACCTTAGCATAACCATTTTCCCCATTAATTACTTGCGGCAGGCCAACCATAAAACCAATTGATAAAAGAACCGCCGCCAAAATAAAATTCATTAAAACTCCAGCTGCCAAAATCACCATGCGTCGCCAAATTTTTTTATGGGCAAAACTGTCTTCCTCTTCCCTATTTTCTCCATCCTCACCTTTAATTTTTACAAAACCTCCGAGCGGTATCCAATTTAAGGAATAAATTGTTTCCCCTCTTTTTATCCCAAAAATTCTCGGCGGAAATCCAAAACCAAATTCTTCAACTTTTACGCCGCTTTTTCTGGCCGCGACAAAGTGGCCCAACTCATGGACAAAAACAAGAAGGCCAAGAATTAAGATAAAAACAATTATCGTAAGAAGCATAAAAAAATAAAATTAATTTTTAGCCGACTTCTACTTTTTCAAATTTTACATTTTGACCTAATAATTTTTCCGCAATGCGCGGCACCTGTGGCGTGAGATCGGAAACAAAAAATTTATGTCCGCCGTCTTTTTCCAAACTTTTTTCTAATTCACTATTTTCCGCCAAAAACTTTTTTAAATCTTCCACCACTTCTTCAGCTGAATCCACCAATTTAACCTTTCGGCCAATGCGCGCTTTAATAATATTTTTCAATACCGGGTAATGAGTACATCCTAAAATCAAAGTATCAATCTGCTTATTTTTAAACGGCTGAAGATATTTTCTGACAATTTTTTTCGTTTCCGGCTGATTTAACCAAGCTTCTTCCACAAGCGGTACAAGAAGCGGACAAGGCTGACTTTCCACTTCAATATTTTTATTTTCTTTTTTAATCGTTGCCTCATAAACGCCGCTTGTAATTGTAGCGCGCGTCCCAATCACACCAATTTTTCCACGCGTAGCAGAAACCGCCGCCTGGACTGCCGGCATAATCACTTCAAAAACCGGAACCCCCAACTCTTTCCGCAAAACATCTGCCGCCACGGCCGAGGCAGTATTGCAGGCAATAACAATTATTTTCGCGCCGTGATCTAACAAAAATTTTGCGTCTTCGCGCGCGTATTTTATAATTGTCTCTTTGCTTTTCGTGCCGTACGGAGTTCGCGCGGTATCACCAAAATAAATAATTTTGTAATCCGGTAATTTTTTAAAAATTTCCCGCACCACTGTCAATCCCCCAACGCCAGAATCAAAAACTCCGATCATATTATTTGCTGATAATCCCTGTTAATTCTTTTTTCTTCTCCTCCATCAACTCTTTTGTTTTCGCCTCCAAATTTAATCTTAACAACGGCTCGGTATTCGACGGCCGAACATTAAACCACCAATCCGAAAAATCCAAACGAATGCCATCAAGATGTGAGATCTCACTCGCCGAGACGCCGTATTTTTCTTCTAATTCTTTCATTTTCCCCTCTTTGTCGCTCACTTCAAAATTTATTTCCCCAGAATGATAATATCGTAAAAGCGGCGCAATAATTTCTGAAAAACTTTTTCCAGATTGGCTAATAATTTCCAATAACTTCAGCATAGTCAGGTCACCGGATTCCACATTATAAAAATCACGATAATAAAAATGCGAAGAAAATTCTCCGGCAAAAAATGCTCCTTTATCCAACATTTGTTTTTTAATTAAAGCATGCCCGACCCGGCACATTTCTGCCCGGCCACCGGCAGCCTCCACAACTTCTCGCACAACCCGGCTTCCCCGTACATCATACAAAATTAACTCACCTGGTTTTTCACGCAATAATTCCTCGGCAATTAAAGTTAAAATCAAATCCGCGCGAACAACATTTCCTTTTTCATCAACAAATCCAATTCTATCAGCATCGCCGTCAATCGCCACGCCAAGATCCGCCTTCTCCTCCAAAACTTTCTTTTTTAAATCTTCTAAAGTTTCTTCTTTCAGGGGGTTTGCTTCATGATTTGGAAAACTCCCGTCCAATTCAAAATACAACGGAATTAACTGGCAAGGTATTTTTTTAAAAAAATCAGGCAAGGGAATCGCTCCGACAGCATTTGCCGTATCTACTACAACTTTTAACGGTTTTATTTCTTCAACGTCAACCAAACTCAAAACTTTTTCTACATAAGCGTCTAAAATTTCTTTTTTCACTATTTTACCCGCGGTCGGCGCAGTAGGAAAATTCCCCCCCACCACCATTTTTTTAAGATCAGCCATCCCCGTGTTTTCTCCGATGGGCAAAGCATTACCATAACATAATTTTAAACCATTATATTCTTTTGGATTATGTGAGGCAGTCACCATAATCCCTGCTTCGTGTTCAAAATACTCAGCCACGGCAAAATTCAATATCGG
>JAHIRI010000086.1 GCA_018818855.1 Patescibacteria group bacterium | reverse complement strand
GCCGATTCTTTCTCCGGCAGGAATTTTAGTTTTTTTTGATTCATATTTTAAAGCTTACGAGGCGCGGCGCGAACAAATTGATATTGCAGAATTATTGCTCGCCACGGCCGAATCAGAAGAAATTATTCAGGAAATTTTATATTCTCTTGAAGTTGATTTGACGAAACTTAGAAACGTGGTGGCCTGGCTTAAAATTTCCGAACTTTTGCGGAAAAAATGGAAAGAATCAAGAGCCCTGGCGCGGCTTCGACCGGGCGGAACAATGTCTCGGGCAATGACTGCCATGGCCACGCCGTATTTGGATCAATTCAGCCGAGATCTGACGCTTGCGGCAAAGTATGCGTATCTTGCGCCTTGCATTGGCCGCGAAAAAGAAGCGGAAGAAATAATGAGAATTATTGAAGGCGGACATCAAAGCGTAATTTTAATCGGCAATCCCGGCGTTGGGAAAAATACGATTATTGAAGGTCTGGCCGAAAGAATGCTTGAAGAAGATGTGCCGAAAATTTTGCAGGATAAAAGATTGATTGGTTTAAATGTCGGACAACTTGTGGCCGGAGCGTCGCCGGCCGATGCCCAGGAACGGCTTTTGATAATTTGTAATGAAATTGCCCGGGCGGGAAATATTGTTCTTTATATTCCTGACATTGAAGGTTTAATCGGCATAACCGCGGGCTCGGAAGAAAGCGTTGATCTTTCGCGTGTTTTGGCTGATGAACTTTCCAAAGGTTATTTTTTCGCCCTGGCGACGGCAACGCCAATGAATTGGAGCAGGCACATTGAGTCGTCGTCGCTCGGCAATGTTTTGCAAAAAGTTGAAGTGAGGGAACCGGAAATCAATGAGGCGATTCAAATTTTGGAAGCAAAAGTCGGTGGGGTTGAATATCAAAACAAAGTATTTTTTTCTTACGACGCCCTGGAAAAAGCCGTGACGCTCTCCGACCGGTATTTACACGAAAAGTTTTTACCGGAAAAAGCCATAGAAATTTTACGCGAGTCGGCGCATTATACGAGGAGCAAAAAGGGTGAAGAAGCGATCGTTGCCGGCGAAGACGTGGCAGAAGTTGTGGCGCAAAAAACAAAGATTCCTCTCGCGGCAGTGACTGAAGCGGAATCGGAAAAACTTTTGCGGCTGGAAGAAGTAATGCACCGCCGCATTGTCGGCCAGGACGAAGCCGTAAAAATGGTGGCCTCAGCGCTCCGGCGTTCTCGGGCGGAACTTCGCGAAGGTAAGCGGCCGATTGCCAATTTCTTATTTTTGGGGCCGACTGGTGTTGGAAAAACTGAAACTGCGAAAACCGTGGCCGAAGTTTATTTTGGCAGTGAAGAAAATATGGTTCGGCTTGATATGTCAGAATATCAGGATCAGGCAAGTGTTTATAAATTAATCGGCGCGCCGGCCGGAGGTTCGGCAGGATACTTAACCGAAGCAGTCCGAAAAAATCCCTTTACTTTGTTACTTCTTGATGAAATTGAAAAAGCTCATCCTGATATTTTAAATGTATTTTTGCAAGTGATGGACGACGGCCGCTTGACCGACAACCAGGGTCGGACAATTGATTTTACGAGTGTTATTTTGATCGCGACTTCAAATGCGGGATCGCCGGCGATTCAAGAGGGGATTAGAAGTGGATTATCAATTGAAGAAATTAAAGATCGTCTGATTAATACTGAATTAAAATCATACTTCCGTCCGGAATTTTTAAATCGTTTTGATGGCGTGATTGTTTATAAACCGTTGGCGGAAAATGAAATTGAAACCATTGCCCGTTTGATGCTTGACAAAATTGCCAAACAACTGGAAAATAAACACGGAATCGCTCTTGAGGTTACTCCCGAGGCAGTAGCCGCGCTTGCGGCCGCCGGTTTTGATCCGGTTTTTGGCGCAAGACCTCTTCGCCGCGTAATTCAGGAAAAAGTTGAAGACGGTTTGGCTAATTTACTTTTAACAAAACAAGTTGGCCGGCGCGATAAAATTACTCTGGAAATCGGTGGAAATTTTAGAGTGGAGAAGGCGAGGGAATTATAAATTTTAGCATGTATTTCGTTGCTTTTTTCGTTACATTTTTTTTAGCAATCATTTTAACCTACCTCGTCCGGTGGGTTGCTTTAAAATTGAAAATTGTTGACGAGCCGACTGAACCGAGAAAAATTCATAAAAAACCAATGCCGCTTCTCGGAGGCTTCGCGATTTTTTTATCTTTTTTCGGAGTTTTGGCTTATTATATTTTTTTTACAGATAAAGTTTTAGGGAATGAATTTGTTGTAAAAAATTTAGTTGGCGTGTTTTTGGGCGGCGCGCTTTTAATGATCGGCGGATTTTTGGATGATAAATATAAATTGGCGCCGAAGTATCAAATCATCTGGCCAGTGCTCGCCACAGTAGTTGTGATTATAAGCGGCGTTGGCATTAGTCAAATCACCAATCCTTTTGGTGGACTTTTGCATTTGGATTCCTGGCAGAAAATTCTTTTTTGGTGGAATGGTATTCCATATAAAATTACAATTCT
>JAHIRI010000085.1 GCA_018818855.1 Patescibacteria group bacterium | reverse complement strand
TTATATTATCCGATGTTCGCAAATATCTTTAAAATCACAATTTTTACAAGTGAACAAACTCGGCTTCGGAGAAAATTCGCTCTTTTTAATTTCTTCAATTGTCTCAATAATTTTTTCTTTAATTTCCTGAACTTCTTCATCTGTCCCCAAAAAAGACATTTTTTTATTTTCTCCCAAATAATAATAACTCAAAAGAACCGGTTTTTCGCCGAGCACCTCGCTTGCTGCGGCCTGATAAATCAAAAGCTGGTCCTTGTCCAAAAACTTTTCATCTTTGGGCACACTGCCGGTTTTATAATCAACAATTTCCACACCGCCGGGCACTTCATCAATTCTATCAATTTTTCCCTTAACTGTGTAATCACCGATTTTTAAATTAAAACCACTTTCCAAATATTTTGCTTTTGGCCAATTGCCTTCGTGTTTTTTATAAAATTCGCGAAGCGTGCTCCGACCAAGCTTTCTATATTCTTCTTCATGGCTTTTACTTTCATACCAATCATTAATCCAAGTCTCATCATAAATTTTTAAAAGTTCTTCAGCTGTCGGAACCGCTACGCTTCCCCCCACACCGTCTTCACTAAACAAATCTGTTTGTTTATGATTTTCTTTTCTTGAAATTTGTTCAAAAAATTTCTGCAAAGTGCTGTGCATTGTCTGGCCAAAACTAAAATTAAATTTTCCCCGCGTTGGCACAACCAAAACATGGGCGAATTTATATTGCAATGGACAAGTTTCAAAAGCTTTTAATTGAGTAAAGCTGAATTTGCTCGGGAGCCAAAACTTTTTTATAACTTTTCCGCTTGGCGCGACGACCTTTTCTTCATCAAAATAAACCTGACCGGTCGGCACTTTTGCTTGTTGTTCCACAAACCCGAGTTCCACCAAAAATCTTGATAATTTTTTCTTTCGCTGGCCGCCGTAATCCGCGGCTGAAGTTAAAAACAATCCATCGCGGGCGCGTGTCATGGCGACGTAAAAAAGCCGCCGCTCTTCTTCAAGATGAATGTCGCCTTCCGGTAAAATTTCCTTAACGAGCGCTGCTGGCATTTCGATCGGCTCTTTACGATCAGTTGAGGGAAATCGCAAATCAACTAAATTTACAATAAAAACATCTTTAAATTCCAGACCCTTGGCGCCGTGCACTGTCAGAATTTTCACTGTATCAGGTCCTTCGTCAAAATTTCCGGCAAGCGATCCTTCCTCGCCAGATTCAAGCGCCATTTCCAATTCCAGCATAAAATTTTTAATTGACTTGTCGGGATTTGCCCTTTCAAATTCTTCTATCTTTTTTAGAAATTGATTTATATAACTTATATCTTCCGCGGCGCGCAAATCCTCTTTTTCCGCGCGCTTGGTAAGATTCGCAAGATATTGAAAATCTTCTAAAAATTTAAAAACAACTTTACTAACTCCCCTCTCGCGAGCAATCGCCGTATGTTTTTCAATAAATCCTAAAATTTTATTAATTTTTCTAAGGCCTTCTCCCGAGACGCCAACTGCCGCCGCGTGTTTCATCGCTTCATAGAGCGACCAATTTTTCTTTTTTACAGAAAAATTCATTGCCACAAGATCATCATAAGCCAAACCGACAAATGGCATATTCAAGACGCGATACAAGGCCGTTGATTCATGATAATTATCCAAAATTTTTAAATAAGCAATAATATCCAAAATCACCGGCTTCCCATAAAGTCCGCTTGAAGCCAAAAAATGATACGGAATGCCGTATTGATCTAAAACCCCCATAAACATTTCCGCCTGATTATTGGCGCGAACTAAAATCGCGAAGTCCTGCCAATTCACATCATCGCCCTTCGACTCCGCTCCGCTGCGCTCAGGGGATAATTTATTGCCTGAGCTTGTCGAAGGCTTTTTTCTTAACTCTAAAATTTTCTCGGCGACGGCCCGCGCTTCCTGGTCAGCAGTTTTACAATGCAGATGTTCCACAATTCCCGCGCCCTCGCGCTGCGCCGCAAGTTTTTTTACAATCCCCAATTTCGCTTCCAGCCGGTTTGGATCATTCTGTTTTATGAATTTATATGCCAAGTCCAAAATATTTTGCCTCGTACGATAATTGTCAGTAATGATAATCTCCCGACAATCAGGAAAATCATTTTTAAATTGTAAAATGTTTGAAATAGACGCGCCACGGAATTTATATATTGATTGATCATCGTCACCAACAACCGTTAAATTATTTTTGGGAGCAGCGATCATTTTTATCAATTCATACTGCGCCCAATTTGTGTCCTGAAATTCGTCAACCAAAATATACTTAAACTTTTGCCGGTATTTTTCTAAAATCGCCGGCCGGGTACGAAAAAGTTTTAAAGTATAATTTATCAAGTCGCCAAAATCCAGAGCGTTATTTTCCAAAAGCAATTGTTGATAGACGTGGTAGGCGGAGGCCACCTCAAGCAGCCGATCTTTATCTTCAACAATCGCGCTATCTTTATTTAATTTTAAATTTTCCGCGTAGTCCAAATAATTTTCCGGCCAAATTTCTTCGTCTTTCGCGCGGCTAAAATGTTTTAAAAGTGAATGAATAAATTTTGTCGGATTGCCAAGCGGCCGATAATAATCCAAATTAAACCGCTCCAAATTTTGCCGCACCAAAAGCCACTGCTCGGTTTGATTTAAAAGTTTAAAATCTCCGGGCAAGCCGATATCAATGGCGTGCTCTTTTAAAACTCGTTCGCAAAAAGAATGGAAAGTTGAAATCCAAAGATCAACATAACCGTAAGGCAAAATCTGGTCGGCTCGCTCTTCCATTTCTCCGGCCGCTTTTTCCGTGAAAGTCAACGCCAAAATTTCATCAGGTTTTATTTTTTTCTCCAAAATTAAAAAAGCCAGCCGCCGCGTGATGACTGTCGTTTTCCCGGTCCCCGCGCCGGCAACTATAAGCAAAGGACCGTCCTCGTGAGACACGGCCTCCTTCTGCGCTTGATTCAAATCTTTTAGTAAATCGTCCATATTGCGGTTCTCGACGCGGCTTTAGGCCTTGCTCAAACAATAAATTATTCTTCGAGTGAGCGAAGCAAATCGAGAAGTTTTCCTTGTTTTTACCGCTCTTTTATGCTAAAATTCTTTAAGAAATCATAACATAAAATTGCTAAACAAGCCAAAATGATTGATAGCAGAAAACCAACGGAAAAACTTCTTCAAAATCGGCGGTTTAAAATCGCGATCCCCTATTTGGCCGGCGATGTTTTGGATTTCGGCGGCAACGAGGGAGAATTAAAAAAGTTTGTCCGGGGCGAATACACGCTCGTCAATTATGACCATTCGCCAATGGAAGGAAAAACTTTTGACACGATTGTCGCGCTGGCGGTTATTGAACACATAAATGTTTCTGAAGTTTACGAAATTTTCAAAAAATTCAAAGAAAAATTACGCCCGAGCGGAAAAATTATTTTAACCACGCCGACAAAAACGGCAAAGCCAATTTTAAATTTTATGGTACACCTCGGCTTGGCTGATAAAGAAAACATTGCTGAGCATAAACATTATTGGACTAAAAAAGAAATTCTTGATCTGGCGGAAAAAACCGGCTTCAAAATTAAAAGATATAAAAAATTTCAGTTGGGGTTTAATCAATTAGCAATTTTTGAACATAAATAATATTTATGAAAAAAATCACGTTTATTTTGTGTCTTCTGTTTTTCCTCACCCCCGCTTTTGTTTCCGCGCAAGTATCTGCTCCGCCGACCGGACCGCTCATAACTTCCATAAATCCCTCTTCTGGCGAGCAGGGACAAACTTTGGAATTATTTATTTACGGAGAAAATTTTCAAAACGGCGCGCTGGTTTCTTTTTCTCCAGCCGAGGGCATCTCCCTAAATTCCATAAACTTTGTAACTGCCACCGAAATCAAAATCAACATCACTATCGCGAACGACGCGCCAATTCTCATACGTGATGTAATCGTGACAAATCCGAATCAAATAACTGGAACTTTCAAACAAGGTTTTGCCATAAATAACACAACGCCGCCGCCGCTTCTCGGGCTTACAGCGACCGATGCCCTGGATGGAAAAATAGATCTCGCCTGGGTTGAAAGCGACGTAGGAGACTTTGCCTATTATGCAATTTATTGGAACGAAATCGAATTTACAAACTTAACCGGTGTTAGCCCAAACTGGACAATTTCCGACCAAACGACCGTCGCGTTTCAAGTAAGGGACCTCACTAACGGAACAAAATATTAT
>JAHIRI010000084.1 GCA_018818855.1 Patescibacteria group bacterium | reverse complement strand
TGCGTTTCCGGATCTAAATATTCTAAACTCTGGCCGCTTGCCTTTGAATGATTTCCTAAATCAAAATCCGTGCGATAAGCCAGGCCGTAAAGTTCATCCGTGCCAAACGGAAAATCATATTCAATATCAATTGTCCGCTTGGAATAATGCGCCCGCTCTTTTTCCGGCACTTCCAAATCATGAATATGTTTTTTTTCTAAACCCAACTCCGCCATCCATTGATACATTTCTTTATGCCAATATTCAAAACTTTTTTCCCAATCTTTTTCTCTGATAAAATATTCTATTTCCATTTGTTCAAATTCGCGCGTACGGAAAATAAAATTTCCCGGGGTGATTTCATTTCGAAATGCTTTTCCAACTTGGGCAATACCAAACGGAATTCTTTTTCTTGAAGTTTCCGCGACTTGCTTGAAGTCCACAAACATTGCCTGCGCTGTCTCCGGCCGGAAATACGCGACGTTTGCCGATTCTTCAGCCGGTCCGATAAAAGTTTTAAACATCAAATTAAATTGTTTGGCTGAAGTCAATTCTCCGCCGCAAGCCGGACATTTATCACTGGGGATTTTATCCGCGCGAAAACGTTCATGACATTTTTTGCATTCCACAAGCGGATCAGTAAAATTTTTCAAATGGCCAGACGCCTCCCAAACTTTTGGATTCATAACCAACGCCGCGTCAATTCCAACCATGTCTGTCCGCTCGTGCACAAACTTTTTCCACCAACCCTGCTTAATATTATTTTTCAATTCCACGCCGAGCGGCCCGTAATCCCAAGAATTTGCCATACCGCCGTAAATTTCCGAGCCGGGAAAAATAAAACCGCGCCGCTTACAAAGCGAAACGATTTTATCCATTAACTCACTATTATTTTCCTTTTTCATATTCCAATTACTATTTACTAATTACCAGTTACTCAATTACCAATTAAATTGTCATCAATTCTTTTTCTTTTTTCTCCCCAATAACTTTTACCTCTTCATTTTTTTCTTTAACAAATTCTTCCAATTCCGCCTGGAATCTAAATTTTTCATCCTCGCCGATTTCCTTATCTTTTTCCGCCTTGTTAATTTCCTCTTTCGCTGCTTCGCGGACATTTCGCAAACTGATTCTCGCCAACTCCAATTTTTGCCCTAAAATTTTTATCATTTCACGTCTATTTTCTTCAGTCATCTGCGGCATAGACAAACGAATTTTTGTTCCTTCATTTACCGGATTAATTCCCGTGTTTGCCATCTGAATCGCTTTTTCCATATCTTTGATAACACTTTTATCCCAAGGTTCAATAACCAAAGTTCTCGGATCAGGAACGGTAATATTCGCCAGACCGCGGATCGGAGTTTTGACGCCATAAGCCTCAACCGTAATATTTTCCACAAGCGACGCGTTCGCCCGCCCGGTCCGAAGAGATGACAACTCACCTTTCAGGTGTTCAATTGCTTTTGCAAAATCTTCTTTGTGAGATTCTAAAAATTTATTCATAAATTTGCTCCTCTAATCTAATTGGTGATAACTCGTCGCTCTTTCAAGCGCTGCCTTGGTTTCCGCCATAGCTTTTTGCCACGCCTCAAAAGCCCTTGCCTTCTTTTCCATTGCCGCTACAATTTTTCCAACATACCCTCTTTCCTCAACAATTCTTCTAAGCTCTCCTTCGTCCTTAATTTGCGCCTTAAGCTCATCAAGCCCCGCATTTTGTTCTTTTGCCACTTGATATTCTTCCTCTTCGGCCGCGAAAAATTCCTTCCGCTTTATCTCCTCTATTTCTTCCAGCGTCGGTTCCCCCTCGCCCCTGGAATTCTCTATCATAAAATTATTTTAGTTTAAAAATTATTTTTGAAATCTTGTCGTGCCAAGATAAACAATGCCGCCATTTCCCGGATCAACTAGCATGTAGGTCGCGGCGCGGGTCGTCGGCAATTTTTTCGTCACCCAACGCGCTCCGCCGTCTACTGTTTTATAGAGCGTTGAAGTGGTTCCGTAGTAAATTTCATTGCCATTTTGAGGATTGGCGGCCAAAGAGTAAATATCCACGCTGCCCGGCGGCGTCAAAAGATTTATTGTCTGCCAATTCGCTCCGCC
>JAHIRI010000083.1 GCA_018818855.1 Patescibacteria group bacterium | reverse complement strand
GTCCTTTTGCTCGTCTTCTTTTTAGGGTTTTTCTGCCGCCGGGCGTGGACATTCTTTCTAAAAATCCGTGCACTTTTTTTCGATGACGTTTTTTTGGCTGATAAGTTCTTTTTGTGGACATAATTTTTAATTAAAAATAGATTTTTTAAATTCTTTCTAAAATTTTTAGTTCCAATTTATCAGTTTTCGTGTCATAGACCGCGAAAGTCGCTTTATAAAACATACCTGCTAGGGTTCCCGGATTTATAAGTCGCGTTTTGCCAACCACCTCTTCCCAGGGCTTGTGCGTATGGCCGTAAAAAACCAAATCAAACGTGCCCTTTTTCGCTAATTCAAGCGCTTTTTCCGGAAAATGGGTGAAGGCAATTTTCTTTCCATCAACCTCGATTTCTCCGACCATTCCATGGACTGTGACACTGGGAAGATCTTTGGCAACTCGCTCTAAAAGTTCCGGATCGCCGACATTTCCGTGGACCATGTGGATTTCCCCGGAAAATTTTGGTGCGAGTCCTTTGGTCAGCATTGCCGGAGCAGCCAGATCGCCGCAGTGGATTATAAAATTAATTTTTTCTTTGGCAATCCAGTCCAAAAACTTTTCAAGATTCGGGACGTTGTCGTGGCTGTCAGAGATAATTGCGAGACGCATTATTTTGTTGAGAATTCTTTTAGAAGCTGAACGGCTTTTCGATTTTTTATAATGTTTACCAAGTATTGTCTTGATTCCTCCGAACGCGCTTGCTCCAAAAGATCGGGTTCATTTTTGTAAGCTTCGGCAAGTTTTACCATTTCCTCTTCAATTTCCGCATCAGTCGCTTCAATTTTTTCCGCCACAGCAATTTCCTTGATGGCCAGCGCGGTTTTTATTCTTTCCACTGCCCGTGGGGCAAAGTCCAACATCAGCTGGCTTTCCGTTTTTTTAATGTTTTTTAAATAATCTTCAAAATTTATCCCGCGTTCAGCTAAAGAACCTTCCAATTCGTGAACCATTTTATGTGCTTCGGAATTAACAAGCGCTTCGGGGATATCCTCCACCCGAGATTCGGCCACAACTTGTTTTAAAATTTCTTCTTCCAGGCGCGCTTCTTCCTGGTTTTCTGTTTCTCTAAGTAAATTTTCGCGAAGCAAATTTCTTAGTTTATCCAATGACTCTTGCCTAAAAATTTTGGCAAAATCATCATTAATTTCTGGGGGTTGAAGCTCAAAGACCGAGGTGATTTTTACTTTAAAATCAATGTTTTTCCCCGCAAGATTTTTTTGATAGTGTTCTTTGGGGAAAGCCAGGGAAAATTCTTTGCAATCTCCGGCGGAAAGGCCGAGTAATTGATCAGTAAGGCCTGGCACATAGTATGATTCGGCCATAAAGACGGAGTGATTTTTTGTTTGTCCGCCCTCAAGAGCCACTTTATTCAAAAACATTTCCATATCCAAAACAACTTTGTCGGCTTTTCCGACCGGGCGATTGGCTAAAACTTCTTTTGTCTGCATTTTTTGCAAATCATGCAAAGCCGCGTCAACTTTTTCCTCGGAGACCTCGATCTTTTTTCTGGGAATTTTTATTTTATGATAGTCACCAAGCTTAATTTTCGGCAAAAGAGAAACTTTGGCTTTGTAAATCAAAGGATTTCCCGGCGCGAGTTTTACAATAGAAATTTCCTGGGAGCCGAGGGTTTCTAGGCGTTCATCTTTTATAATTTTTGGATAAGTTTTTTCTACGGCCAGTTCTGCGGCTTTTTCATAAATTGTCATTTCGCCGACACGTTTTGCCAAAATATCAAAAGGAACTTTTTCTGGACGAAAGCCGTCAATTTTTACTTCAAGAGCAAGGAGGCCGGCAGCTTTATCTAAAAAAGCTTTTAATTCTTCGGCCGGAATTTCAATTTCCAATTCCAGCGTATTCTTTTGTAGAGTTTTTGAGTTTAGTTGCATTTGGATTGTAAGAAATTAGTTTTTCTTTTCTTTGATAAGTTTAAAGAAAAACCGTTTTTTTGTCAATAAATTTGAAAGAATCCACAAAATATCCACAGGGGGTAATTTAAAGCCCGGATCAGGTTTAATTTTGCGATAAAAAATGCCCCGCGATTTGTCGTCGCGAGGCGTGAGCGGCATCAGCGGGAAAGCAGTCCGCCGCAGAGAAGACGATGGCAAAGGCCTTCATCGCCAGGGTCATCGAGGCAGCCGCAGTGCGGGCAGAGATGGACTTCTAGCGTTGGTTGATTATCGTTGTCCGGGCTATCTGGGGGCAAATATGTGCCGACGAGGCCGTGGAGAAGCCATTCGCTGACTTCTTCGTTTGTCGCTCCGCCGGGATATGGCCCGAGGAGCGTTCTTTGTCCTGCCATATGTCCTCCTTTCTATGGCATACAGATTAATGTATCCAAAAAGAGAGCGGTTGTCAAGATCTAAATAAAAAAATAGGGCGGGCGATGTTTTGGCTTCCGAAGAAACCTTGCATCACCCGCCCGGGTCGTCAGGCCGCCGCCGTTGCGGCAGTTGTCGCCTCCATGGGCAGAAAAAAGGTCGTGGCCGCCCTTGCCTTCTCCCACGCTTGGAGAACCAGGTTCACGGCCAAGAGCTGCTGTCCGAGCTCTTTCGCATGGGCGTGTTCGGCTTTGGTCCATTTTTCCGGGTCTTCGTCGAACAAGAGGTCAACATCTTCACGAAGTGTGGCCGTTTTCGCGTCTCGCTGTGTCCTGATCGTCTCTACCTCGTCGGAGGTGAGGCTAGCGGCCCACTGCACGAGCCACTTCGGCGGCTCGATCTCGCTCCCGTCGGGAGCGACCACGAGGTGCAACGTCATGGCGATCGTCTCCTGGGCAACTGTGCCCTGGATCACCGCGAGTTTGAAGGGATCGGGTGTTCCCTTCGCGCCTTCAATCCAGGCGGTCAACCTCGTCTGAGAGTTCATGACCTTCTCCCTTCTGGTGGAAGTTGTTGTTTCACCACACAATACTCCAATCATGTAGCTTTTTATTGTATAATAAGCCGGATATTTTGTCAAGGGTAGCTGACAAAATATCTAAAATTAGTTAATTTTACAGTAAAATTCGCTGTTTTTCTCCAATAACAAAAAAAACGGCCTTTCGACCGTTAAATTTTTTTGAATTTACAGTTAATTTAATCCGGAATTTTTTAGAGCATTCTCTTCTCTAGTGAGAGTTTCGGCGTCTTGGCGCACTTCTGCTTGCACCTCCTTTATAATTTCAGTAACCCTTTGTCTTGGCAATATTAAAAAATTTTCCAATCTGTCCAAATATCTTGTGTATGTCTCTCGGGCGGCCTCAAGTTCGGCGTCGGGGACTTTGCCCGAGGGCGAAAGATGAAGCTTAAGCCAATAAGCCCTTGCCAGCTCCCTTAGCTTTTTTTCAGCTATTTCTTTTTCAAGACTGTTCTCCCGGTCAGAATTTTCGGATCTTTTTTCCGCCATAACTTTATTTTTTAATGATTTTGTCGACGATTCCGTATTCCAGCGCCTCATCCGCGGTCATAAAATGATCGCGATCTGTGTCTTTTTCAATTTTGTCCCGTGCCTGGCCAGTGTGTTTGGATAAAATTTCGTTCAGGCGGTCTCTAATCCGCAAAATTCTTTCCGCCCTGATTTTGATATCAACAGCTTGCCCTTCTGCGCCGCCCATTACTTGGTGGATCAAAATTTCAGAGTTTGGGAGGACAAGTCTTTTGCCTTTGGTGCCAGAAGCTAAAAGCGTCGCGGCCATACTCGCGGCCAAGCCAACACAGATTGTAGAAACATCGGGTTTGATGTATTGAATTGTATCATAAATCGCGAGTCCGGCCGTCACTGATCCGCCCGGGCTGTTGATGTACAGTTTTATATCCTTTTCTTTATCTTGGCTTTCCAAAAATAAAAGTTGGGCAATAATCGTGTTAGCTACGCCGTCGTCAACCGTGTCGCCCAAAAAGACAATGCGGTCTTTTAAGAGCCGCGAATAAATATCATAAGCCCGTTCGCCATAAGTCGTTTTTTCAATCACGGTCGGAATCAGGTGTTGGCAATTTAGATCGTTATTTTTTGTGGTCATATTTTTATTAATCGATTAATTTAACGGTTTTTACAATATTTTCTAAAAATTTAAATTCTTCATCTACTTTTTCTACCACACAGAGTGGAGAGAGCGCATAATTATATTTTTTGCCAATAATTACTAAGGTTGGATAATAAGGACATAATCCCGAATCAGTGTATTTAATGATGGTTAAATTGTTGACGGTCATTTTAGATGGATTTGATTCCAGTGGTAATTCTGCAATCACTTCTTCGGCTGTTTTTGCTGGTTTAAAAGAGAGAAAGTAATTTCTTATCCACGAGCACGCCTCAAAGCCGGAGATCGGCCCGAAAGAAACTCCGTCCTCATGTTCGTCATATGGGTTAATTCGATATTTACCGCTACCCCAATTTGAGTTGAATGGGATCTGGACAGAGATGCCCTTTGCAGCATTTGCGTAGAGAACATTTGTGTTGGCGGTATCAAAATTAAATTTTTCTTCACAACCAGGACTAGGTTTTAGATTGTATTGTTCGATGTTTTGAGGCGTAAGCAAGATTCTATTATCTGTCTCTCTGACCTGAGCTTGGGGATAGAATATTTGTTGCCAGAGATAAACTCCACCGCCAATGACGACGGTCGTGATCACTATAGTTAGAATAATTTTTAGCGATGGTGATTTCATAAATGTTTTTAAATGAGAAGTTAAAATTTATTATTCAATCCTCCACCCGCCCTCTATTTTAACCAATTTTCCCGGAATGGTAAACCCCGCAGCTTTTGCGTGGCCTCCTCCGCCGAAAGTTTTGGCAAGTCGGGAAACATCAATTCCCGGAGTTGTTGTCCGAAAACTTCCTTTTATTTTTCCGTCTTCCAGGGCTTTCAAGACTAAAACCATTTTCGCGCCTTTCAAATTATTTAAAAAATTTGTCACGCCTTCAAGCGCTTCCTCGTCCAAGTTTGCCAGCTCTAAATCTTCTTGTGTAATAACGGTTGTCACGATTCCCAACTCTTTGTTTTCTGTGAGGCGGGATAAAATTATCCCCCAAAATTTTAAAACGTCCAAAGATTTATTTTGTAAAACATTGGAAGAAATTTCTCCAAGTTTTGCGCCGTGAGCAAGAAGCCGGCCGGCCGCTTCAAGCGAGGAAAAAGTTGTGGCAGGATTGCTGAAATTAGCCGTGTCAGTAATAAGTCCAGTCAAAAGCGCGGTGGCGGCGTTTTTGCTGACAGGGAAATTTAGTTGTTCAAAAAGAGAAAAAACAATTTCCGCAGTGGAAGAAGATTCAGGGTCAACAATATTTAATATTCCAAAATTTTCATTAGTTTGATGATGATCAATATTTATAATGGGGAATTCTGCCGGCAAGGCGCGGAGTTCGGCTTCAATCCCGGTTTGTTTAAAATCGCCGCAATCCAACATTATAATCAAGTCGTAATCAGAAAGAGAAATTTTTCCAAAATCACTTTTAATTTTTTCCCGGCCGGGGAGAAAATCAGCAGAAGTTGTAATCGGCCCCAGCGCAAAAAAATCATTGGGTTTTCCGAGGGCGTCTAAAAATTCAGAAAATGCCAAGGCGGAACCAAGGGCGTCGCCGTCCGGTTTTTGATGGACCATGACCAAACTTTTTTTGGCGCGGAAAATCAGCTGTTCTAATTTGTTAATTAATATCTGATTCATCTTCTTTGACCTGGTTAATCAAATTCTCCACCACTTCGGCCTTTTTCTCAGTGATGTCAACTTTAAAATTTATTTTTGGAATGAATTTGGTGTGCATTTTTCGGAATAATTTTTTTTGAAATTCGCGGACAGCGCGGCCGGAGATTGTGAGGCAGGTTCCCGTGAATTTTTCCGGCAAAACCGAAAGCCAGACCGTAGCATATTTCAGGTCGTCAGAAACTTTGACTCGGGTAAGGGTGACGAGGCATTCAAGCGGAAACTCAACTTCCCGGCTGAAAAACTCGCTAAGCTCCCGGATAATCAGCTCTTCAAATTGTTCGGTGCGTTGTGACATATGGGATAATTTATGAATAATCTATCTTAATACTATCACGAAATCTTGTCAAAGAGATACTTAAAATGTAGAATATATCAATATGTACTTACAGAAGTTAGAAATTCAAGGATTTAAGTCTTTTGCCAATAAGACCGTTTTGGAATTTACTCCCAAAAGCAGGGGGGGTAAAAGTATCACCGCGATTGTGGGTCCTAATGGTTCGGGCAAATCAAACGTGGCCGACGCCGTTCGCTGGGTTCTGGGCGAGCAGAGTTTGAAATTGCTTCGCGGCAAAAAGTCGGAAGACGTGATTTTTTCCGGATCACCAAAAAAACCGCGTATGGGGTTTGCCGAGGTTTCGCTGTATTTAAATAATGAAGACGGTTTTGCGCCGATTGATTTTCGCGAAGTGGTTTTGACTCGTCGGGTTTATCGAAGCGGTGAAAGCGAATATTTGATTAATAAAAGTAAAGTTCGGCTTTCGGACGTGCTTTTACTTTTAGCTCAATCCAATTTTGGCCAGAAAACTTATGCCATCATCGGTCAGGGTATGGTGGATGCAATGCTTTTGGCTACGCCGCTTGAACGCAAAGAATTTTTTGATGAAGCAACCGGAGTTGAGCAATATCAAATGAAACGCAATCAGGCATTGAACAAATTAAAAGCCAGCGAGGAAAACTTGCGCCAGGCAGAAGCGCTTTTTATTGAAATTGAACCGCGGGTAAAATCTTTGACGCGGCAAATGAAACGTTTAGCCGAGCGAAGCCAGGTTGAGGCAGAGTTAAAAGATTTGCAAAAAAAATATTATAGCCATCTTTGGAAAGAGTTGAATGGAAAAATGAAGACGGAGGAAACGCGCCTTGCTCCGCTTTTGGAGAAAAAGAAAAAACTGGAAGGAGAAGTTGGAGAGGCCGAGGAGAAGCTGAAGACAATGGAAAAAGAACAGCCGACGTCTGATCTTTTCCGAAAACTCCAAAGTGAATACGAAAAATTATTTGAAGAAAAAAATCGTTTGCGCGAGAGGGACATGGTGATAAAAAATAAGATGGCGTTCGCCCAGCACGCGGAGCTCGTCCGGCCAATGGCTATGCCGGCCAGCGAGATTGAAATGACCGTAGAAGATTTGTTTAAAAGCTATGATAATTTTGTTAAAAAATTAGCAAAGGCAGAAGATGCAAACTCGCTCGCGGATTTGAAAAAAGAGGCGGAAGATTTAAGAAAAGAATTTGCGGCGTTTTTTGCTAAACTAAAACGCGAGCCGGCTAAAAAAGAGGCGGCAAAAGTTGATCCGTCCTTGCCCAAAGAATTGGAAAAAATAGTTGGGGAAATTGAAAAAATAAACCGGGCGCTGACCGAAGTTCAGGTAAAAATTGAAAATTTTAACCGTGAGCAGGAAGCCGAACGGAGAAGCTTTTTTGAGCTGCAAAGAAATCTTCAGCTAAAACAGCATGAACTTTATCTTTTGTCCTCGGAAATAAATGCGATTCAGGTTGAAGGTGCTGGGGCCGCGGCGCGGCGGGAAGATTTGGAAAGAGAAATTAGACAAGAACTTGGCGATCCAAGAGAACTCGGCGAGCCGGCTGGGTTTGAATCGGATTGGCACGAGAAAATTTTTAAATTTAAACATCAGCTGGAATTAATCGGCGGTATTGATCCGGAAACAGAAAAAGAATATAAGGAATCAAGCGAACGATATGAATTTTTGAAAACCCAGATTGCCGATTTGCGCGGGGCGATTGATTCACTGATGAAAGTAATTGGCGAGCTGGACGGGATTATTAAAAAACAATTTGACGCGGCTTTTCATAAAATTAACGATGAGTTTGGAAAATATTTTAAAATTTTGTTTGGCGGCGGCAAAGCTCAATTGATTTTGAAAAAAGAAATTAAAGTTGATGAAGAGGAAATTGAGGCGGCCGAGGGAGAGGCGGCGGAAGAACCGGAAAAAGAAAAGAAAAAGAAAGGTGAAGAATTTATCGCCGGTATTGAAGTTGAAGCTACTCCGCCGGGCAAACGACTGAAAGGAATAGGAATGCTTTCTGGCGGCGAGCGGGCTCTTACTTCGATCGCGCTTCTTTCGGCAATTATTTCCAACAATCCCGCGCCGTTTGTTGTTTTGGATGAAGTGGACGCCGCGCTTGATGAATCAAATTCTATTCGCTTCGCCAATGTTTTTGATGAGCTGACAGATAAAACCCAATTTATTTTGATCACTCATAATCGCGCGACTATGCAGAAAGCCAGTATTTTGTACGGCGTGACCATGGAAGCGGACGGTGTCTCAAGGCTTTTGAGTTTAAATTTAGAACAAGCAGAAAGGGCGGTCGGGGCCGCTTGACAAAAAAGTGCTAGTGTAGCAAAATAGCAATACGGTCAAAATAATTTTAAAAAAAAGAATAATTTAATAGAAAACAGCAATTATGTTAGTAATCCGTTTATCTCGTACGGGCAAGAGCGCGCAGCCAAGCTACCGCGTGATTGTTTCGGAAAAATCTAAAGATCCATGGGGAAAATATTTAGAAATCCTCGGACATTATTATCCAAAAAAGGAAGCCAAGTTGGTTGATCTTAAAGAAGAAAGATTAAAATATTGGATAGGCAAAGGTGCCCAACTTTCTGAAACGGTTAATAATCTTTTGGTTAATCAGGGAGTGGTAAATGCGCCGAAGGTGAGAATGGTTAAGATTAGTAAACGGCGGGCGGCAAAAATAGCCGAGAAAAATAAAAAAGAAGAAGCGCCCAAGGAGACAGCCAAAGTTGAGGAAAAGATAGAAGTTCCGGCAGAAGAGAAAAAGACAGAAGAACCAAAAGTAGAAAATCCCGTTGAAGCGCCAAAGGCTGAAACTCCGGTGGAAAAAGTGGAAGAACCGAAAGCTGAAGTTCCGGCAGAAGAGGTAAAAAATGAAGTTCCCGTTGAAGAAATAAAACCAGAAGAGCCAAAGGCCTAAGGGTTGACAATTTCTCCAAAAAATGTTATTGTAATAATATAAATAGCTCTTCTGTGCATGGTCGAACAGCAAAGCAGCTATTTTAAGAACATTAAACAAGAAAAGAAACGTATGGCAGAACGAGATCAAGAGTTCGTTGAATACATCGTGAAGCAGATCGTCAATCATCCGGAAGACGTCACGACCGAAAGAACGGTCGACGAAATGGGAGTTTTAATCACTCTCAAAGTTCATCCGGAAGATATGGGTTATGTGATTGGCAAGCAGGGTCAAACCGCTCGCTCAATCAGAACCCTTCTGAAGATCGTTGGGGCGAAAGAAAAAGCCAGAGTTAATTTGAAAATCTACGAACCGGAAGGTTCAAGGATGAATCGAAGAGACTCTGCTCCTTCTTCTTCCGATGTTGTCGATACTGATGTCGAAGACTTGAAAATCTAAAACATCAAAATATAAAAATAACACACCACAAGCTGGTGTGTTATTTTATTAAAATAAAAAAAGACCCTCGCGAAGCGCGCTTGGCGCGAAACACAAGGGTCACTCGACGGAAGGAACTATGGTATCGGCCGATGAAATCGGAATTTGCACCCGCCGGCTCGGTCGTCGATCAGAACAGGGCTGACCTGGACGCCGCCTAGTGTTGCGACGTGCACGCCATTCAGTACGCCCGGTGGGTAGTGGCCTACACAACCCCAAAGTGGCGGGACGGATCTCGATACCATCTGGTACTCGATGTACCAGCCTGGGTCGAGAACAAAACTGAAGCAGGCAGACTTTGTATTTTTTGTTTCCGCCAAAACTTGCCAAGAAGTAGTAGCGACGAGATGATCCCCTGTTCGGTCCTCGGGGTACGAGGCATATCTGTACCCGATTTCGCCTTCAAAAGCGATTTTGGGGGATACGCCGGGTAGATTCCAGCAGTATTCGAACTTGTTTGGTCCGTCGCAGCCTTCGTCGGTTTCGCCGTCACAGTCGTCATCGAGATCGTTGCAGATTTCGAGACCCTGCATGCACTCCGTGGCTTTGATTTCCCTCGTTCCGGCCGGTTCGTCGACGACGACCGTCTTATCCACATCGCTCGCTTGCTTCCCGCCCGACAGGACAATGGCAAAGAAAAGCGTCACGATGACTGCCGCGCCGAACAAACCGCCGATGATCGCACCCGTGTACTTTTTCATAGTTTCTCCTCCTTCTGCATTGAGATTAGCACAATTTACTTTTATGTCAACGGCATAGACATAAAGTAAAAAATGGTTTAAATTTAAATTATTATGCTCCAATTCGACATTATCACAATTTTTCCAAAAATTTTTAGCTCTTATTTTTCCGAGAGCATTATTTTACGCGCCCAAAAAAATAAATTGATTAAAATAAATATTCATGATTTGCGAAAGTGGACAACCGACAAGCGCAAAACCGTTGATGACAAAGTATATGGCGGCGGGCCGGGGATGGTCATGAAAATAGAACCAATCGCCAAGGCACTTCGCGCGATGAAGAAAAATAAAAAAACAAAAGTAATATTGTTTTCTGCCGGCGGGAAACAATTTGATAATATGGCAGCGATGAATTTGGCTGAAAAATATAACCGCCTAATTTTAATTTGCGGCCGCTACGAAGGAGTTGATGAACGCGTGAAAAAAATAATTAAAGATTTGGGCTTTAATTTTTTAGAAATTTCTATCGGGCCGTATGTCCTAACCGGCGGCGAATTGCCAGCCATGGTTTTGGCCGACGCGGTGGCCCGGCAGATTCCCGGCGTTTTGGGGAAAACAGAATCGCTCGAGGAAAAACGTTTGGGTGTCGGCGTGCCGGCTTACACTCGTCCGGAAATTTTCGTTTTTAAAAATAAAAAATATACCGTGCCAAAAGTTTTGTTGTCAGGGGATCATAAAAAAATTGAGAAGTGGCGAGAGAAGCAAATTAAGACGTCGGGATGATTGTGGAAAAACTGGGGAAAAGGGTCTTGACACAAAAAAACAAAGGAGTTAAAATACACTTGTTCCTGAAAGTTGTTGCGTTTTTTGATTTATAATTAAACAAAAAATCGCCAAACATACATCTAGAAGATTGACAACTTAAAAAGAACGTTTTAATATACAATTGTCGCTAGAAATAGCGACATTTAGTATCTATTTCTTTGACAACTTAAAGTAACAGAAGTACGCCAATTTGTTCTAGTTCTCAAACTAGAACACTCTGTCGAAAGACAGAGCCTTACGTATTTAAATTTCATTTAAATACTTTTTGAGAGTTTGATCCTGGCTCAGGATGAACGCTGGCGGCGTGTCTAAGGCATGCAAGTCGAACGAGTACGGTCCGCAAGGATCGTGCTAGTGGCAAACGGGTGAGTAACACATTGGTAACCTACCCCAAAGTGTGGAACAACCCTCCGAAAGGAGGGCTAATACCACATGTGGTTTTCTGGCACATGTCAGAAAAAGAAAGGCTCGCAAGAGTCGCTTTGGGAGGGGCCTATGGCTTATCAGCTAGTTGGTGAGGTAAAAGCTCACCAAGGCTATGACGAGTAGCGGGCGTGAGAGCGCGATCCGCCTCAGTGGAACTGAGACACTGTCCACACTCCTACGGGAGGCTGCAGTCGAGAATATTCCCCAATGGACGAAAGTCTGAGGGAGCGACGCCGCGTGCAGGATGAAGGCCTTCGGGTTGTAAACTGCTTTTCTCTGGGAAGAACACTGACCGTACCAGAGGAATAAGAGGTTGCTAACTCTGTGCCAGCAGCAGCGGTAATACAGAGACCTCGAGCGTTATCCGGATTTACTGGGCGTAAAGGGTCCGCAGGTGGTTTTGTAAGTCTTCGGTTAAATTCTTGAGCTCAACTCGAGAACCGCCGAGGAAACTATAAGACTAGAGACTGGGAGAGGCAAGCGGAATTGCCGGTGTAGTAGTAAAATGCGTTAATATCGGTAAGAACACTCATTGCGAAGGCAGTCTACTAGAATACTCCTGACGCTTCACGAACGAAAGCGTGGGGAGCGAAGCGGATTAGATACCCGCGTAGTCCACGCCCTAAACGATGAGTGCTGGGTATTGGGAGTATCGACCCTCCCAGTGCCGACGAAAAAAGCTAACGCGTTAAGCACTCCGCCTGGGGAGTACGGCC
>JAHIRI010000082.1 GCA_018818855.1 Patescibacteria group bacterium | reverse complement strand
CAAAGTACAATCAATAAAATTCTGATTTGGCTTTGGATCAAGAAATTTTATAACTTCGTTCAAAAGAACGGGAATATGCTCGGATTTTTTTTCCATATTATACTCCGAGTTCACCTAACTGTTCGGCAATATCGCCGCTAGATTTCTCCGTGCCGCTCTTGTAAGTATTCCATTTCGCTTCATCCCAAATTTCCAAACGATTGTAAAGTCCGGCGACAATAGTATTTTTTCCGAGGCCGGCGTATTTCCTTAAATAATCAGGCAAGACAATTCTTCCCTGCTTGTCCAAGGAAACGTCCATCGCTCCGGCGAGCATTAATCTTGAAAAGGCCCGGGTGTTCGCGCGGCTGATCGGCAGCTTTGCTAATTTTTCTGCTAAAATTTTCCATTCAGCGCCCGTGTACAAAAAAAGGCAGTTGTCCAAACCACGAGTAACAACTGCACCTTTGGCAAGTTTATTTCTAAACTTAACCGGCACTGCCAGTCTTCCCTTCTCATCAATTGTATGGTTATACTCTCCGATGAACATGGAAGTTGTTTTAAACTTTAATATTTTAGTGAAAGAAACAAAAGTGGAATTCGGGGTAGGTTTTGGGTACTAATTGTTTGGTTTTGCGGAATTGGCGAGAAATGTCTTGGCCAATTAGCTTCGGGGTTGTTGTTTGAACTTTTTATTAAGGAGTTCCGCAGTTTAATCCGCGGGATCCTTTTGTTCAAATCAACTCCGAGTTATCCACAAAGAACCATGTCTATCCCCACTTTTATCCACTTTCATATCTTATACTTCCATTTTACTCCACTTTTCTGAACTTGTCAACCACTCTGTCAACGAATTTATTTCCTTTTAAATAAAACAAAAAATCCACTTCTGTGCATAAGTGAATTTTTATATTTTTAATTATGCCTGTGGATATCTAAAAATTATCCACTATAGCTTCCATTTCTTCGGCTTTGTAATGTTTGGCTCTTTGCCATAAGTCGGCAGAACTATTCTCCCCTTTTTAGCTTTTATCATCTTTCCGTAACCTAACTTTAAAAATTCTTTTTCATCTTTAAATTCTTCCCGTTTCAAGCCCAGAACCGGTACGCCAAGCAAATACCCAAAAGTATTGGCCAAAACAACTCCCTGGCGGACGGCGGTAAAAGCTCCCGGCCCGGAAACCACAAGAACTCCCCCGATATCTTCTGCGGCTATTTTTCTTTTCCGCAAAATTTTATCAACTGAATTTAATAACTTATCTTTTTGGCTACCAATTTTTTCTTTTGTAATTTTCACGCCATCAAACAAAAAAACCGCCGACTCTTCTTCGGCCGCAGTATTGATCGCCAAAATTATTTTTTTATTTTCCGCTTTCATTATTGATGAACAACCACGGGCATACCCTTATCCGCCCAGGCAAAAATCATTATTGCATTATTAAGCGCCAGCCGGACACAACCATGTGAAACTCTCTTCCCCAAATGATTTATGCCCTCATAAACAATCTTGTCGCCATTTTTCCAAAAAGGCAAACCATGAATTCCCGCGCCGCCTCTTGTGAACAACATGAAATTCGGCATATAAAGCGAGTAGGCGTTGGAATAAGCTAATTCTGATTTTGATAAAATTTTAAAAGTTCCAATCGGAGTCGGCATTCTTGTCGTCCCGGTTGAAACCAGATATTCCCCGATCTCGTAACCATTTTCAAAAATTCTCATTTTCTGCTCGCTGATATCAATATCAATATATTTATACAAATCCGTCCGACCGCCGGGCGCGGTTTTATTCGGCATGGCTACAATTTTATTCTTCCCGTCAGAAAGCTTCCCTACTCCGACCAGCGTCCCACTTCGCAAATTTTTATCAAAAGAAAAAAATTGATCTTTTAAATTTCCTTCGCCAGAAAATATGCGGACATGCGGCCCGCCGGTAAATCCGGCTCCCAAAACTATTTCCTCTTGACTATCCTCATCCACGTTGCCGACGGCAACATTTACTCCGCCGCGGAAACCTTCGCTATAGCCCAAAAATTTTCTGATAAATTTTCCGTCTGCCCCAAAAATTTGAACTTCAGGAACACTTCCCCATCCCGGCGCGGCAACAATTTCTTCCCCATCGCCCGTCAAAATATTTCCTGCCGCCACGTGCACGCCGCTCCACCTATTTATGCCCGTCGGATTTATTTTCAATAAAGTAACTCCTAAATTATTAAAAACTTTTATTTCCAAATCCTGACCCGGCCCGCTGCCCACAATAATTTCATCTTGGCCGTCGCCGTCTATATCTCCCGCCGCCACATTCGCGCCGAACTCCCAATCTTTATCAAAAGCTAAAAAACCCTCTGAAAGTTCCGGCTGGCCATAACCGTCAAAAATTTTTATCTCCGCTGCCGCACCCTCAGCCGGCGAGGTTACAACTTCTCCCTTGCCGTCTCCGTCAAAATCCCCTGCTCCGACCGCAACTCCGCCCAAAAAACTTTCGTCATATGCCAAAAAAGAATTTACCAAAGATCCGTCTTCCCGATAAATTTTCACTTCCGGCTTTTTCCCGCGCGGCGCCCCAACTACAATTTCATTTATTCCGTCTCCCCCGAGATCAATGATCGCCATGCTCGGCGCTTCATCCATTTTTGAAAAAGAAATAAAAAACCCTTTTTCCGGGATAAAACTTGCCGCGTCAAAAATTTTTACTTCAGAAACCAAT
>JAHIRI010000081.1 GCA_018818855.1 Patescibacteria group bacterium | reverse complement strand
GCAAGAATTTTTTCTTCGGCTTTGGCGAATTTTTTTAAAACAAAATTTGCCGCGTTAAAATTTTTTGATCTTTTTTCCGGAGCGACTCCGATTTTCAATCTGGTAAAATTTTTTGAGCCAAGCGTTGCGATGATTGATTCCACTCCGCGATGGCCGCCCGAGCTGCCGTCTTTTTTAATTCTAATTTTTCCAAGCGGCAAATCAATATCGTCGTGGATAACCAAAATGTCCGCAGGTTTTATTTTATAAAAATGCGCCGCCGCGGCAACTGATTGGCCAGAATTATTCATAAAAGTTTGCGGCTGGAGCAAAATAATTTTTTCGCCGTTGATTTTTCCTTCGGAAATTTCTGCGTTGAATTTTTTATTCATCTTAAGCGGCGCCTCCGCCAGGTTTTCAACAACCTCAAAACCAATATTGTGTCTTGTGTTTTTGTATTCTTTGCCCGGGTTACCGAGCCCAACGACTAGTTTCATATTATTTATTTTTTGATTTGTCTTATTCCAATCTTAATCCATTCTTGACTTTTTCGCAAATTAATAATAGTATAAACTATTCCCGAAAATGGTTTCGGGATAACCCGCCTGCCGGCGAGGCAGGCCGTGCCCGTCCGGAAAGACGGGAAAATCTTTTGCCCAGGAGCGAGGCGTTTTGGCGAGGCCGCGCGGCGGATTGCCAGAACAAAGGCGAATGGGCGAAGGAGAGGAAAATGGGAAGAATCATCAAGCCGTACGCACCAGCGCAACTCCGGGAACTGCACGATCGGAACCGGGGCGATGCGCCCAATCCGATTTCGGCCGAGGACTTGACCGAGTTTCTGCGGCAGCCGGACTTTTGGCGTGATTCCAGCTCCGCCGTTGTCTCGGATGGATACGACGAGATGGTGGACGTGGGCGTCTGGATGCAGAATGTCTACCGCGACCTCGGCGTGGAAGTAGTCGTGCCACCTGCGCCGAAGTTCACCGAACGCCAGTTGAGATCGTTTCGGCGTTTCACTTTCCGCCTCTTTTTCGTCCCGGCGATCGGCGAGGACAAGTACCCCGCGAGCTTCGTGAAGCCCAATTGGGACCAGTCCCTCAAGGCCGCGCAGATCTTCCGCAAACTGCTACCTGGCAAGTGGGTGGCAGTGGAGACGATCGGGAAGCCCAACAGCCAGTCGGGCGATTACCACGAGGACCGCCTGGCTGAGGCCATGAATATCAGGAGCCGCTTTGGCGTTTCTTGGGACGACCTGCACGACGGCGGACTCCTTGCGAAGATTGCCAAAGCGACCGGCTTCCCGCGAAAGGCCACGCGCCTGCCGACCGCCGAGGAGTGGAACTTCCTGGCTAACCTCATGGGTTGGCTGAATCTTGACCGCGGCGAAAAAAATCTGCCGCGGCTCGCGTCCACCAATTCATGGGAGTGGTGTGAGAACGCCTGCGAAAACGGTTTCCGTTTGATTGTTGGCAACAGTGGTTGCGGCGGTCTGACCAACGTGCAATCAAACGGACCGGAATATAGCAACGCGCATACTGGTTTCCGCGTCCTGGTGGAGCTCTAGGAGGGTTCCGGCCGTTCGGATTTTGCAGAAATGTGAAGTTCGGACGGCCGCTTTTTTATTATCAAGCGAGTGAGATCCCGCCAGAGCGGGACGACGAGCACAGACAACACAGAATATAAAAAATAAAAATCGCCGGTTAAGGCGATTGATAAGTGGATAAGCTGATAAGTCAGTAAGCTGATCCGCTGGCGCGCTTATTGGTTTATTTTTTTATCTGTCTTTTGACATGCCTTACGTCCAATTTTATCGGCGTGCCAATGAAGTCAAATTTTTCGCGTAATCTTTTTTCAATAAATTTTACAAAACCATCCGGTAATCTCGCCTTGGCAGTGGTAATAAGTTCAAAGCAGGGAGGATTAATCTTTTTTTGCACAAGACCAGTAATATTCGGCCGCGCGCCGGCGCCGGATTTTTTTCGGCGATGAATAATAGACCAATGTTTGGCCAGAGTTTGATTTAAAAAGTTTTTTAACTCTCCCTTACCCAAAAATTTTTCTCGTTCTTTTTTAACGGTCAAGATTACATCAAAAATTTTTTGGACTTTTTCGCCGGTTTTGGCAGAGACAAAAAGAACGGGGGCGAAATCAAGATAAGGAAAAAATTTATGATAATAGTCTATAAAAAGACTTGTGGTAGCCGGTCCTTTGTCTTTAACTAAATCCCATTTATTGGCGATGAGAATTAATCCGGTATTTTTTTCTAAAATTAATTCAGAAAGATGTTTGTCCTGTGAGGTCATCTGTTCTTGAGCTTCAGTAATAAAAAGAACGACGTCGGCTCTTTCCATCGCGGTGATGCTCCGCCTCACACCGATTTTTTCCAGTCCTGGTTCCATTTTTGCTTTTTTTCTCATCCCGACTGTATCAATCAATAAAAATGGCTGGTCGCGATAAATTAAAAGCATGTCTTGCGGTTCGCGGGTGGTGAAGGGAATCTCACTCACTAAAACTCTTTCTTCGCCGAGCAGCGCGTTTAGAAGAGATGATTTTCCGGCGTTTGGTTTTCCGACGATAGCCACTTTAATCGGCGGGACGGCGGAAAAATTTTCCGGCGTTTCTTTATCTTTGTCTTTTTCAAAAAATTCAAAAATTTTATCAAGCAAATCTCCGGTCCCCGCGCCGTTGGCGGCGGAAACCGGTATGGGTTTACCAAAGGTGAGCTTTAACCATTCTTTGTTTTCCGCTTCGGCAAAAAATTTTGGAGAGTCTGCTTTGTTGCCAACAAGAATTACAGGTTTTTTAAGTTTTTTTAAAAAATTGGAGATTGTGCGGTCTTGCGGCATAAGACCATCTTTTAAATCAACTAAAAAAAGCACGAGGTCGGCTTTTCGGATCGCGATATCAACTTGTTTTTTTATGCCTTCGGTAAACGTTTCTCTGTCTTCCAGTCCGCCGGTGTCAACAACTTGAAAATCACGGCCGCGCCAGCGAGCTTGGCCGTAATTTCTATCGCGAGTCGTACCAGCCGCGGCTGAAACAATTGCTTTTGGCCGTTCAAGCAGGCGATTGAATAAAGTTGATTTTCCGACGTTGGTTCGGCCAACGATGGCGACAGTGAATTGCATATTTAATTTTAAGCAACTATTTAATACGTATTTTTTCCCAGGACGATTAGAAAATCAAGAGAGCCGCTTATGGGAGGAAAAAGAGAAATTTCTGAAGAAGGCTGGGGATTTAAAAACCAAGAGGGGAGAGAGAGGGAAACTTCAGCGTTAAGTTTTTCTTTCAAAAAATCAAGATCATCATTTTTTTTGCCGTCGGTTAAATCATAAATAATTGTTTTTTCATAATTTTGTTCCGCGGCATTGCTTACCTTTGTTATTTTATAATCAAATTTTTTAAGCATTTCGGCAGTTCTTGAAGCCAAACCGTTTATCTTTGTGCCATTTTGAATTTCAAGACGTGTCGGTTCTGGTTTATCTTCAAAATTTATTTCCGAAGCAGTGTTGAAAATATTTTTTACCAAAAATTGTATTTCGCTAAAATTTCCCGCCCGCGGTTCGAGAACATAGGCGCCGTCAATGTTTGCGGGCACAAGCACCCCCCCCGGATCAGCACTTAAAACCTGATGGATAATTTTTTCCGTATCAATGTCGCGCGCGAAATGGCTCATGCGGACAATTTCCCACATTTCCATATTTGTATCAATAGAATTTTTTACCGCATCAAAGACACCTTGAATTTTAATTGGGTTTAAAAGTGTGCTGAAAGAAAGAATTTTTTCTTTTAGGGAAATAAGAACTTTTTGCTGGCGGCGGCTTCGCGCGAAGTCTGACGCCTCGCCATTTGTCCCGTGGCGGGAGCGGACAAATTTTAGAGCTGCATCTCCGTCCATAACCTGCCACCCTTCTTCAAAAGTGAGAGTTTGATATTTTTCATCATCAGTTGGGTATTGATTATCAGTGAACGATCTTTCAACATAAACGGAAATTCCGCCAAGTTTATCAATCAGAGTTTTAAAACCTTCAAAATCCGCCCTTATATAATAATGTATAGGAATATCCAATACTTCACCTACAGCCGCTATGGTTGTTGCCCCGCCGCTGCCTCGTTCTTTGGCTTCGGCAAAAGCATTGATACTATTTATTTTTCTTTGGCCATAGCCGGAAATCGGCACGGCTAGATCGCGTGGGATTGAGACCATGGCAACCCTTTTTTCCTTAGGATCGAAACTTGCGATAATCATTGTATCAGTAAGATAGGCCCCATCATGTCCGGCTCCGCCCATGCCCAAAAGTAAAAAATTTATTCTGTCGTCTTTTTCTCCTTTTAAAATTTTATTTTCACTTCTGATTAATTTTCCGAGCTGGCTTGCCCATTCAGTAATGTTGCTAAATTCAAAAGTTCCGAGTGCCGCACCGATTTTTAAAAATGGATTAAAATTTCCTTTTAAGAAAGTTGTTTGTATTAAAAAAAGAGGAGCAATGATTGCGCAAGCAATTGCCGACTTCCAAAAAATATTCAATCTTTTTTTGGGGACCTGATTTAAATCTTTGTCCAGCAAATTTATTTTCATTATCTTTATTGAGAGTTTGTTTAGTGTTTTTACATTATATAACAAAATCTGCAAAAGACGAAATTTTGGCGGTTTTTTACGTTAAAAGCGACGATATTTTAGGCTTAAAAAAGAACTTGCTTTTATAAAATTATCGTGCTACAATGTGGATATTAAAAGATAAATTTAGAAAAGGCAAGAAGGTCTTGCTTAAATTTGGTTACCTCGTCCTTTGCGGACGATTAGCTCAGGCTTGCCCGCCCACCTTTGGGCTCGTAGCTCAGTTGGTTAGAGCGTTCGATTCACATTCGAAAGGTCAGAGGTTCGAATCCTCTCGGGCCCATTTGTCCAAAGGTGGGCGGGTGAAGTTAGAGCGCTGTCCGCACACGACAGAGGTCTCTGGTTCTGCGCCGAAGGCGCATCCGCCTCGGGCGGAGAATCCTCCATCGTCCACCACGCAGAAAATTATTATCAATTTATAAATAATATATTATGCCCATATTAAAAAATAAAAATAATGACGTGGAGGTATTATCTGTCGCTCCAGAGGGGAATGAAAACAAAAAAGAGACAACTATAAAACGTTTTACGGAATACATTTTGGAGGTTATAAAAGTAGTTTTGATTTCTCTGGCCATCATTGTGCCGGTGCGATATTTTTTAATCCAACCTTTTTATGTTAAGGGCGCATCCATGGAGCCGAATTTTTTTGATCATGAATATTTGATTATTAATGAAATAAGCTATCGCTTTAACGCGCCGGAGAGGGGAGACATTGTGGTTTTTAAATATCCGCGTGATCCGAGTCAATATTTTATAAAAAGAATCATTGGTTTGCCAAATGAAACATTAGAAATTAAGGATGGCAAAATTATGGTTTACAACAGCGACAATCACGATGGATTACGCCTTGAAGAAGATTATTTAGAAGAAAGTGTAAAAACTTTCGGTGATCGGACGATTTCTCTTGGTTCCGACGAATATTTTATTATGGGTGATAACCGCCTTGCGAGTTTTGATTCACGAAGTTTTGGGCCAATTAAAGGAGAGAGTATTGTGGGTAAAGTGTGGGTTAGAGGATGGCCATTTAATAAGATAAAAGTTTTTGAAACACCGGAGTATAACCGAAGTAGCAAGTAACAAGTAGCAAGTTATAAAATATGGAGGGGAAAAATCAAGATATTGAAGAGCGGACATTTAAATTTGCAGTTAGGGTTATTAAGATGGTTACGAGCTTGTCTAGAAATAATGTTGTGACCTGGAAACTCGGTGGCCAGTTGATTGATTCTTCGGCGTCAATAAATTCAAATGTAGTACAAGCAAAAGCAGCCGTATCAAAAGCAGACTTTACAAATCACATGCGCATTGCTCGTAAGGAGGCTAAAGAGTCGCAAAGATGGATTCAGATGTTAATAGCCATTGGCATCGTTAGTAAACAGCAGACAAAATTACTTTTAAGAGAATGTACGGAAATTGTGAGTATTCTTTACGCGATAGTTAAAACCTCGGAGAAAAATAAAAAATAGAACTTTATTACTTGTTACTTTATAATTGTTAATTTTGCGGTCATGCCTAAAAAAGTAAAAATTAAAAAAGGAGTGAAAAAACCGCGAGCAGTTGTTAAAAAGCAGAAAAAGATTAAAGCGGCCGGATCACAGAAGGCAAGGGTTTTTCAGACGCTCCGGGGGATGAAGGATCTTTTGCCAGGGGAATATAAATATTGGCATTTTGTTAAAAACCAGGCGGAAAATTTTTCCAATAATTACGGTTATGAATTTATTGAAACGCCAATTCTTGAAGAAACAGCTTTGTTTAATCGAGCGGTTGGCGGAGAAACAGATATTGTTTCTAAAGAAATGTTTTCTTTTGTTGATCAGGGAGGAGAGCATATTTGTCTGCGCCCCGAGGTGACAGCTTCTATTGCTCGGGCTTATATTCAGCATGGGATGTTGAATCTTCCTCAGCCGGTGAAGTTTTTTTATTCTGGTCCGATATTTCGTCGCGAACGTCCACAGGCCGGGCGGCTCCGGTCTTTTCACCAGTTTGGTTTTGAAGCACTGGGCGATGGCAACGCGGTAATTGACGCGGAAATAATTTTTTTAACTTATAATTTGATTCAGTCTTTGGGATTGAAAACAAATGTTCAAATAAACAGTATCGGTTGTCCAAAATGCCGCGAGTCTTACAAAAATAAATTGGTAAATTATTATCGTGATCGGCGAAGTTCACTTTGCGAAGATTGTAAAAAAAGATTAGTTAAAAATCCCCTCAGGATGTTGGATTGTAAGGAAGGGGGCTGCGAACCGCTTAAGGAAGGAGCTCCTCAAATTGTTGATTATCTTTGTGATGAGTGCAAAAATCATTTTGTCAGAGTTTTGGAATATCTTGATGACGCGGCCGTGCCGTACAACTTAAATCCATATCTTGTGCGCGGCTTGGATTATTACACTAAAACAGTTTTTGAATTTTTTCCTGAAGAAAATCAATCTGCTGGCCAGAAAGTAGAAGCTCTGGGTGCAGGGGGTCGCTATGACAATCTGGTAGAAACTTTGGGCGGTCGGCCAACGCCGGCTTGCGGTGTGGCGCTCGGTGTGGAGCGGTTGATTACAAAAATTAAAGAAACTAATGTTGAAGTTCCGCCACTTACTCCTCCTGATATATTCTTGGCGCAACTCGGCGAGCAAGCCAGAAAGAAAAGTTTTGCTTTAATTGAAGATTTACGCCGCGCCGGATTTTACATTACCCACGGTTTGACTAAAGAAGGTTTGAAAAAACAACTTGAGATTGCCAATAAACTTGGCGCAAGGTACGCCCTGCTCTTGGGGCAAAAAGAAGTGCTTGATGGCACGATTATCATCAGAGACATGGAGGGCGGTTCTCAG
>JAHIRI010000080.1 GCA_018818855.1 Patescibacteria group bacterium | reverse complement strand
ATTGACGGCGGACCGACAAATGCTGTAGTGGAAAAACTTGGCGAAAATATGCCGTTCTATGATAGGGAAATTGATTTGATGATATTAACTCATCCGCATGCTGATCATTTGGTTGGATTGATTGAAGTTTTAAAACGTTACGAAGTAAAAAAAATTTTAACCACGGGCGCGATTAATTCCACGCCAGATTATTTGGCCTGGCTCGAAGAAATTAAAAATCAAAATATCCCTATGGAAATTGTGAGTGCCGGGCAGATATTAGATTTTGGAGAAAATTTAAAAATGGAGATTTTTTATCCGGTGGAAAATTTTGTCGGCAAACAGCCAGACGATTTAAACAGCACCTCAATTGTTGCTAAATTAATTTTTGGAGACACGTCATTTCTTTTTACCGGCGATGCCGAGGAAGAAGCAGAGGAAAAAATGATCGCGAGAGGCGTTGATTTAAAAGCAGATGTTTTAAAAGTCGGGCATCATGGTAGCAGAAACGCCACGAGTCAAAATTTTTTGGAAAAAGTACAGCCAAAATTCGCCGTGATTTCGGTTGGCGCGAAAAATACTTTTGGCCACCCCAACAAAACGATTTTGAACCGTCTGGAAAAAAATGGTGTTGAGATTTTTAGAACTGATCAGGACGGAGACATTAGATTTTTAAGCGATGGAGTGGAGCTAAAATTAAAATAGTGGTTAAAATAAAAAAACTTGTCTTTTTTTCTGTTTCTGTTATGATTGCTTAATTATTCATAAATTTTTAAACGGGCAGTATGGACCATCCAAAAAAAGAGAGAACATTTGTCATTATTAAACCCGACGGAATTCAGAGAACTTTAATCGGGGAAATTATTCGTCGTTATGAAAGGATCGGCTTAAAGCTCGTGGCGTTAAAAATGGCTGTTCCTGACGAAAAGACCGTGGTAAAACATTATACGGTTGATCCGGATTGGATTAGAAAAGTTGGAGAAAAATCGATTATTTCTTATCAAAATAAAGGACTCGTGGCGCCGTTTAAAGATCCCGAAGAATGCGGGCGGGCAGTGCTCGGTCGGCTTAAAAAATATTTGACGACCGGACCGGTGATAGCTATGGTTTGGCAGGGCAATAAGGCAGTCGGAATTATTAGAAAACTTACCGGAGGGACAGAACCGTTAACTTCTGATGTCGGAACAATCCGCGGCGATCTCACCATTGATTCTTATGATATGAGCGATTTGGACGATCGGGCAATCAGAAATTTGATTCATGCTTCCGGTAGCGTGGAAGAGGCAGAAAAAGAAATTGAGATTTGGTTTAAAAAAGATGAAATTTTTAATTATAATCTTGTCTTGGAGAAAATGCTGTACGATGTGAATATTGACGGGATAATGGAGTAAATTTGACAGATATTTTTGTTGTGTTAAAATATTAATGTATGGAAATCACTTCAAAAAATTATTTTGCTTTCTGGTTTTTTACCCCGAATTGTCGGAAACGTTTTTCTGTTTAAACAAATAGATTAAGCAGATAAACCGCTCCGACAAAAATCGGAGCGGTTTTGATTTAGGCGCTTCAGGAAAGATTTAAAATTTTTCCCGAATTGCCTAACGCAACACTTTCCAAAAGGAGGAGAAAAGATGAAGGAAGATAATGGTTCGCGAGATGAGAGAGACGGACTCAAGGCTCTGGTTCCAAGGGGAAGAGAGATGACCCCGGAGGAACAGCAGAATTTTCTCGGGGCGCTCTTTGCCGACGTCATCAACAAAGGAACTCGTCGTCTCGGCGGGGAGGTGAAGGAGGTATGACGATGGATGGGCAGGACGACAGAAAGAAGGTGGGAACCGACGTGGTGCACGACGATCAGCGAGCGAGTAGTCCTCCTCCGAAGGAAGGAGAGGAGGGCGCGACGACGTCCTCGGTCAAATCGGGGATCACCGAGTCGTTTGCGGAGCGAGTCGGCTACGGTTTCTAGTTTGTCGAACAAGGAGGATCCGACAAACCAAAGCAGTCCGTTTCGGGCCTGACGCAGTTGCGTTGGGCCCCTTTTTTATCTATACTAAAATAAATCGTGATTTCAGTCGGGGTGTAGTCTAACGGTAGGACGCACCCTTGGGGTGGGTGTAACCCGGGTTCAATTCCCGGCACCCCGACTGAGATCACGACTAAGAAAATATTAAACTTTTTTAACTAAAATTTTATGGAACAAAATGTCCAACGAACCGGCTGTTGCGAACCGTTTAATCCGGAACCGTGGCAGGAAAAAGAAATCAGGTGGGAAAATAAGTTATTTGTCAAAGATCACGTGACAAGTTTTTTACACATTCCATTGAACATGGGTAAAAAAATTGTTAAAAACATGGCCTTGATTGAAAAGGCGGGAGCCAAGGGAGAGCAGTTAATGTTAACCGACGAAAAATCGTCCTGGGGTGCAGATATTTATATTGATGCCACGCATGAAGTACCTGGCGCAAAAATGGCGACTCTTTCCGGAACATTCTTAACAAAAGTTTTTGAAGGGCCGTATCAGAACGCCGGCAAGTGGGCAAAAGAAATGGTGGAATATGTAAAATCAAAAAATAAAATTTTAAAAAAATTATATTTTTCTTATACAACTTGCCCTGCTTGCGCCAAGGCTTACGGAAAAAATTACGTCGTGCTTTTTGCAGAAGTTGAATAATCTATGTCTGCCTTAACCTTAGGTTTAATTTGTGGTTTAGCATTTGGTGTTGTTGATGTTTTGGTAATGCTTCCGATAAAATTTGAAGATAAGAGAAAAAAGTGGGAAGCATTTGCTAGTGCTTTTATCGATCGTTTCATTCTCGGGTTTTTAGTGCCGATTGTAAACCTTGGAATTCATCCGGCTTTGTCTGGCGTAATTTTGGGTTTGGGTCTTAGTTTGCCATCGGCAATAATTACGCGAGTTTACGTTCCGATTGTAGGCATTGGAGTTTTGGGCGGATTGATTATCGGTTTTATCGCTAATTTTGTTTTATAAAGTTTATGAAAAAAATTTTTACGTATGCCGGAGTCGCCATAGTGATTTTAGCGCTTGGTATCATTGCCGGTTGGTGGGGGACGAAACGAGTCGCTGAACCGCGCGTGACGAGCCAAGTAATTTTGTCGGCACTTCGCGACCGGGGATTTTTGGTGACACAGAGTTTTGTTTATAATGAAAACATAAAAATTACAAATAGTTCTGAAAGTTTTTGGCATGATCTTCTTTGGGGTCAGGCGATTCAGGCTTACGGAATTACTGAAGTGAATCTTGGAGTAGATTTGGCAAAACTTGGCGAAGAAGATGTTAGAGTGGAGGCGGAAAAAATTACGGTTTCAATCCCGGCCGCGGAAATTTTTAATTCAAGAATTGTTGGAGATATAAATTTAGAAAATAAGCAGGGAGTTTTGAAAAGAATTTTTGAGAATGACGACGGGTACAATCAAGCCGTGGCAGAAATGATAAAGCAAGCGGAAAAAAACGCTACAACGCCGGAGATGCTCGTGGCCGCGAACACCAAAGCGCAGGAAGAAATTAAAAGATTGGTAGAATTTTTTGTTAAAGATAAAGTTGTAGAGGTTTCAGTTCGCGTGGGGACAGAACAATAAAATGGGGGAGGTAAGTTTATGAAATATAAAGATAGAATTTACGGCGAGACAGAAATTTCCGAGCCGGTTATCTTGGAACTTTTGGCGAGCCCGGCGCTTCAAAGATTAAAAGGAATTGACCAGTTCGGATATTTACCCGGTTATGCGATTGTTCCGGCTGGCGGTTTTCCGGGTGGACCGGTTAGCCGCTTTGAACATTCGGTCGGAGTATTTCTTCTGCTCCGGAAATACGGTGCATCATCCGAAGAACAAATTGCTGGCCTTTTGCATGATGTTTCCCATGCGGTTTTTTCTCATGGTGTTGATTATGTGCTGCGTGACGGAGAAGAGGCGGCGAAACAAAGTCATCAAGATGATGTTTTTGGGGCGTTTGTAAAAAATTCTGATCTTCCGGAAATTATTTTAAAATATAGTTTGGATGTTGATTATATTTTAGACGATAAAAATTTTCCCTTGAAAGAAAAAAATTCGCCAGATCTTTGCGCCGATAGAATTGATTATTTTTTGCGAGATGGTGTGGATATTGGAGTGATGGACAATAAGACAGCAGAAAATTTTTTAGAACACTTGCGCGCGGAAAATAATGTTTGGTTTTTTGATAATTTTGAAACAGCAAAAAAGTATGTTGATTTGTTTTCTAAAATAAATAGAGAATACTACGCTTCGTTTAGTCCGGCCAGGATGTTTGCATCAGTCGGCGATTGTTTAAAATACGCGCTAGAAAAAGGATATTTGAAGAGAGGTGATCTTTTTACGACAGATGATGAGGTGATTGTAAAAATAAAAAGCCATTTGGATGATGAAAAATTAAAATTACTTTTTGCGCGGATGAACAATGAAGTTGGGGCAGAAAATAATCTAAATGATTTTGATCAAAGAGTTTTGTGCAAATCGCGCGCTGTTGATCCATTTTTTCGGGATGGAGAAAAATTAAAAAGAGTTTCCGAAGTTGACGCAGCTTGGGCGGCGGCACTTCCCGAAGAATTAAAACCAAAAGAATATTTTATTAAATTTGAAAAGTAATTTTTAAAATTATGGCGACTATCAAATCGATTTATGCGAGGGAAATTTTGGATTCACGCGGGAATCCGACAGTTGAGGTAGAATTAAAAGTTAACGGCGGCGTGGGAGTTGCTTCGGTTCCAAGCGGCGCCTCGACCGGAATCCACGAAGCTTTGGAACTTCGCGACGGCGATAAAAGAAGATATGGCGGAAAAGGAGTTTTAAAAGCTGTCAGAAATGTTAATCAAACAATCGCGAGTTCGGTGGTCGGAAAAAATTTAAATCAGCGGCAGCTGGATGAGTTTTTAATTGAACTTGATGGAACAAAAAATAAATCGCGACTCGGGGCGAACGCCATTTTGGGAGTGTCAATCGCCTTTGCTCGGGCGGCTGCAGCGGCGGGCGGAGTAGAATTATATGAATATCTCGGCGGGCTGGTGAATAATAAAAAATTTACTTTGCCCGTGCCGATGATGAATATCGTAAACGGCGGAAAGCATGCGGACAGCGGACTTGATCCGCAAGAATTTATGATTTTGCCCGTGAAGTTTTCAAATTTTCACGAACGTCTGCGCGCTGGTTCAGAAATTTTTCATACTTTAAAAAGTTTGTTAAAAAAGAAAGGTTACGAAACCGGAGTGGGGGATGAAGGCGGTTTTGCTCCGCGCTTGCCGTCAAATGAAAAAGCATTAGATTTAATTTGCGAAGCAATCAAAAAAGCCGGCTATACCGGAAAAGTGAAAATCGGGATGGACGTAGCAGCTTCAAGTTTTTATGAAAAAGGGATTTATAAATTGAAGATCAATGGCCGCGAGAAAAAGTTAAAAAGCGCCGAACTTTTGGCATGGTACAAAAAATTGTTGGTGAAATATCCAATTATTTCCATTGAAGATCCGTTCGCCGAAGACGATTGGGCGGCGTTT
>JAHIRI010000006.1 GCA_018818855.1 Patescibacteria group bacterium | reverse complement strand
CGTTACGGAAATCGTTGGTGGAATAATTAAAACTGGCCTTAGTATTCTAGGAATTGTTGCCGCGATTTTAATAATTTACGCCGGTTATCTTTGGATGACAGGCCGCGGAAAAGAAGAAAGAATCAACAAAGCAAAAGAAACTTTGGAAGCGGCGATCATTGGTTTAATTATCATCATGGCGGCTTACGCCATTACTTACTTTGTAGTAGACAAGCTACTTACCGCCTCCGGCTCGCCTTCCTCTTCCGCTCCACCTTGCACACCTGTACCACCCGCCACAACATGTTAACCATCTCCTACCTTACTCACTGGGACCATAAAAAATTATTTAAAAACTATGAAATTTACTTCTAAAAAATCTATCGTTGCGGCCCTCTTTGTTTTAATTCTCGTCATTTCCGCCCTGCCGGTTTTCGCTCAAAGAGAAGATTTACAAACTTTCGGTAAAGAGGCTTACGGCGAAGCCCAAGCGCAATATCAAGAAAACCAAGGGCCAGTCGTCATCACCGGAAAAGTCATCAAGGCTTTTCTTGGCATTTTGGGTATAGTTATGGTAATTCTTGTTCTCTACGGCGGTTTTCTCTGGATGACCGCGGCTGGCAACACGGAAAAAATTGAGAAAGCAAAAAAAATTCTCGGCAACGCCGTGGTGGGTATTATCATAATTATTATGGCTTACGGCATCTCCTTTTTTGTCATCGACCAACTGTTGAAAGCCGCCGGCACGCCGTAAAATATTCCAAAAAATTCTAAATAAAAAAATTCTCCCCACAAACGGGGGAATTTTTTTATAAAAAACGGGCGCTCTTGCCGAAGCAAAAGCGCCCTTCCCCCTAGAATCCTCCCAGTCGAATCGTCTGCTCATCCCAGCCGATACAGAAAACGTAATCTTCTCCCGTCCTCTGCACCGGCTGCTGGAAATTCGGAGCCAAGTAGCTCTCGAAATCCAGATAGTGATGCTCGCACCCAGTTCGGAGATCGGTCCCGAGAAGCGGCGCGTAGAAGTGCGCCTCCTGGCCTGGCGGGATGAGCGGCGGCAGACTGACGTACTGCTCGGCGACGTTCATATCCACGCCGTCCAAACGAATCCTCACGTAGAAGTCCGTGTTGTTCACGACGCGGACGTCGTGCGGGGTGCCTCGCCACGTGCCCGGGAATCCGTTCCCGTTCACGAAAGCGAGGTTCGGAGGCGACGGAGGCATGACGTAGCCGCCGTAACCGTAACCGCCGCCGTATCCCATGGCTCCCATCGAGGAGCCGTAGGCGGCCGGCGGAAGGTAGCTCGGCGACTGGCCGTAGCCATAACCGCCCCAGAGACCGCAACCGAGAGAACCGAACACGAACATCGCGACGATGAGCTTCGTCATTGTCCGCTCCTTTCCTCCATGATCTCAATCTGCTCCGAGATTCCTCGAATCGCCTCGCCCATGCGTTCAAGCTCCGGTTCGAGACTCTGGAATCCGGGTGAGGTCGTCGCCGGCTGGCTGTAGCCGTACGGAGAGTAACCATACGGCGCGTAGGCTGCCGGCATCTGGCCGTAGCCGTACGGAGCGTAGTAGTAGTTTGGATCCACCCGTGCTCCACCGTAGCCGGATCCGCCGTAGTAGCTTCCGCCGTAGCCGTAGCCGCCGTACATGCTGCACCGACGGGCATCCCCGTCCGACCGCGTGCTCTGGCTGTGCAGGCATTCGGCCTGGGCGGCTTCCACCGGCGAAACCGGAAACATCCCGCCTTGTTCGAAGGTGAAGCTTCCGCTTCCCATCTGCATCCGAGAGAAGCATCCGACCACGAGCAAACCCGCGAAAACCACGATCAACTTCATGGCAACCCTCCTTCAAGGCCGTTTGGCCTTATTTTGAACGAAAAATCTTATCCCGCGCCCCCATGGCACGAGAACTATCTACTGTAGCATAAAATTTCTTTTTCGTCAAGGGGTAAAAATTCTTTATTTTTAGCGAAAAAATCATAAATTTTCCTATCCATTTTCTCTTCTTCCACAGCTTTTTGTGGATAAATTGTTTATAACCGCAAAAAAATCACTTGACAAGCCTAAAATACCCTGCTAAATTAAAGGTAATAATATAAGTCCCCTACTTTACTTGTTGTAAACTTACGCAAGGAACACCCAGGCAAAACGTCCTGGAAGTTCAAAAAAAGTGAGGGATAACCGTGCCAAAGTCCGCCTCGAGCGGACAAAAATTAAATGCGTACAAGGCAGTTGAAAAAATTTGACTTGCCCTCTTAATCTCCCTCTGTAAAAGAGGAGGGAGCTCTTTTTGTGTTTTTTGGACAAATATTAAAAGTAATTAAAATAATCTTATAATTATGCCCACCCAAGCAGAGCCGCGCAAAGTTTTTACCAAATTACGAGAAGTTATTCCTCTACCCGACTTGATTGAACTTCAAAAAAAATCATACGAGTGGTTTTTTAAAAAAGGCCTGTCTGAACTTTTTGAAGAAGTTTCTCCTATCCGCGATATCATGGGCCGCGATCTTGAACTTTATTTTACCGACCATTATCTTGATGAACCAAAATTTGATGAAATCACAAGTAAAGCAAAAAATGTAAATTTTGAAGCGCCGCTGCGCGTTAAAGTAAGACTGACCAACAAAAAAACGGGTGAGCTTAAAGAACAAGAAATCTACCTCGGCGATATGCCATTAATGACCGACCGGGGAACTTTTATTGTGAACGGCATTGAACGCGCGGTTGTTTCTCAGCTCGTCCGCTCGGCCGGTGTTTTTTTTACTTCAGAAATTCATCATAGTAAAAGATTTTATGGCGCTAAAATTATTCCGAACCGCGGCGCCTGGCTTGAAATTGAAACTGATCAATCCGGAGTTATCTGGGTAAAAATCGACCGCAAAAGAAAAGTCGCTGTCACCTCGCTCCTCCGCGCCTTTGGTTATGGAATTGACGATGAGATTATTTCTCTTTTCAAAGATGTTGATACTGATAAAGAAATCAGTTTTATCAAAAACACCTTAGAAAAAGATATTGCCCATTCAGAAGATGAAGGCTTAAAAGAAGTTTATAAAAGAATCCGTCCGGGAGATCTCGCCACAGTAGACAATGCTCGCTCTTTGATTTACGCCATGTTTTTTCGATTTGATCGTTATGATTTCAGCATGGTCGGCCGCTACAAATTCAATCAACGCTTTGGCATCGGAGGAGAAATAGAAGATACAAAAGAAAACAGAATTTTCCACCGCGAAGATTTAGTAACAATTATCAAAGAAATTATCAGATTAAATATTACCCAGGAACCGGCCGACGATATTGATCACTTGGGAAACCGCCGCATCAGAGCCGTCGGTGAATTAGTACAAAACAGATTCCGCATTGGTTTAGCCAGAATGGAACGCATTGTAAAAGATAGAATGAGCACAATTGACATTACCGCGCTCACCCCAAACAAACTCACAAACGCCAAACCGGTTATCGGCGCGGTCAAAGAATTTTTCATGTCCTCCCAGCTGTCTCAGTTTATGGACCAAACAAATCCTCTGGCCGAATTGGAACACAAGCGCCGCCTTTCTTCTATGGGTCCGGGCGGTCTTTCCCGCGAACGAGCCGGATTTGAAGTGCGCGACGTCCATCCAACTCACTATAGTCGTATCTGTCCAATTGCTACGCCGGAAGGACCAAACATTGGTTTGGTTGGACACTTAGCTTCTTACGCCCGAGTAAATGAATATGGTTTTATTGAAGCGCCTTATCGCAAAATACTCCGCGAAGTGTCAAACGACGGGAAAGCCGCAATCGGAGAAATTTTACGAGAAGAAATCGGGGGAGAAAAAGCTGAAACAAAAATTACCAAAGAAATTGCCGCGAAATTATCTAAAGATAAAGATTTAAAAACTATCCAAGTTAAACCTCATGCTACCGATGAGGTCGTTTACCTAAATGCTTTTACTGAAGAAAAATCTGTCACAACTCCGGCCACTACTCCAATTGACGAAAACGGATATTTCCTAACAGAAAAAGCCGGTGTAAGAAAATATGGCAAACCGAGCATTGACTATGTTTGGAATATTGATTACATGGATGTCTCACCGAAACAAATTGTGAGCGTGGGCACGGCACTCATTCCTTTTCTAGAACATGATGACGCTATCCGCGCCTTGATGGGCACTAACATGCAACGCCAGGCCGTACCAGTCATCAATCCCCAAGCGCCGATTGTCGGTACAGGTATTGAAGCTCGCGCTGCCCGGGATTCTGGCCACGTAAAAATAGCCGAAGAAGACGGACGAGTTGTGGAAGTTGAGGGCGATAAAATTCACGTCTTGGAAAAAAATGATAAATTTAAAGTCTATCGGCTGAATAAATTCGCTCGCTCCAATGCATCTACTTGCATTAACCAACGGCCGATTGTAGATAAGGATCAAAAAATTAAAAAAGGCGACGCCCTGGCTGATGGCCCGGCGACTGATGGCGGCGAACTCGCTCTTGGTCAAAATATGCTTGTAGCTTTTATGGCTTGGGAAGGCTACAACTATGAAGACGCTGTAATTATTTCGGAAAAAGTTGTTCGCGATGATCGCTTTACTTCCATTCACATTGAAAATTATCAAATTGATGTCCGCGACACGAAGCTTGGTCCGGAACTTGTCACCAATGACATTCCAAACGTCAGTGAAGAAAAATTAAAAAATCTTGACGAGAACGGCATCATCAGAATCGGCGCCAAAGTTTCTTCTGGCGATATTTTGGTTGGAAAAATTACCCCAAAAGGCGAAACCGAACTTTCTGCCGAAGAAAAATTGCTCCGCGCTATCTTCGGTGAAAAAGCCCGCGACGTTCGCGATACCTCGCTTTATCTTGAACATGGCGAACACGGTAAAGTAGTTGATATTAAAATTTTCTCCCAGGAAACCGGCGACAAATTGCCGCCCGGCGTTATTAAATCAATCCAAGTTTCCGTGGCTGATATGAGAAAACTTCAAGTCGGCGACAAATTAGCCGGCCGCCACGGTAATAAAGGCGTTGTTTCAAAAATCGTTCCGATTGAAGATATGCCTTTCTTGCCAAATGGCATACCGATTGACATTATTCTCTCTCCACTTGGCGTTGTCTCTCGTATGAATATCGGACAAATTTTAGAAACTCATCTTGGCATTGCCGCGAAAACTTTGGGATATAAAACCGTGACGCCTATTTTGGACGGCATTCCGGAAGCAACAATTAAAGAAGAACTGATAAAGGCTGGATTTCCGGGAGATGGAAAAATTACTCTTTACAACGGCAAAACCGGTGATTCCTTTGATAAAAAAACTACCATCGGCCAGATTTATATGTTGAAACTGAACCACATGGTGGAAGATAAAATTCATCAACGCTCTATCGGCCCATATTCGCTCATCACCCAACAGCCACTTGGCGGTAAGGCACAATTCGGCG
This sequence comes from Patescibacteria group bacterium, assembly GCA_018818855.1. GTDB lineage: Bacteria > Patescibacteriota > Patescibacteriia > XYB2-FULL-38-15 > XYB2-FULL-38-15 > JAHIRI01. The sequence continues at coordinate 7,594 of JAHIRI010000006.1, read as the reverse complement.
GCCAGCGTTTTGGTGAAATGGAAGTCTGGGCACTCGAAGGTTATGGCGCGGCGCACACCCTGCAGGAAATTTTGACAATTAAATCCGACGATGTCCCTGGCCGTTCCAAAGCGTACGAATCAATTGTTAAGGGTGAGACAATTAAGAATTTAAATATTCCTGAATCATTTAATGTTTTGGTCCGCGAATTGAAAGGCCTCTGCCTTGACGTGGAATTGTTAAAAAAGAAAAGCGGTGACGAAGAAATGATTCCGACTACTGAAGGAGAAAAGGGAAGCAAAGAAAAATAGATATCCATAAGCCATAATTTAAATATATACTCTAAATATGTACACTCCCCCAAAACCAATCGAATTTGACGCGGTAAAATTAAAACTCGCTTCTCCGGAAGAAATCCGTTCCTGGTCACACGGCGAAGTGACAAAACCGGAAACCATTAACTACCGCACTCAAAAACCGGAAAAAGACGGTTTGTTTTCTGAAAAAATTTTTGGCCCGACGCGGGACTGGGAATGTTATTGCGGAAAATACAAAAAAATCCGCTACAAAGGAATTATCTGCGACAAATGCGGCGTGGAAGTGACGCACTCTCTTGTCCGCCGAGAAAGAATGGGGCACATTGAACTGGCTGTCCCAATTTCTCATATTTGGTTTTTGCGTGGCGTGCCTTCCAAGATCGGGCTGATTTTAGATTTATCAGTTCAAAATTTGGAAAAAGTTATTTACTTTGCTAATTTCATCGTGACCTCAGTCAGAGAAGATTTAAAGGAACAGACAATCATCAATTTGAAACAAGAATTCAAGAATAAGAAAAAGGTGATTATGAATGAGGTGGAACGGCAGATTAGTCAGCTTAGAAACCAAAAAGCCGAAGGAGATGATGCCGGAAAAATTGAAGCGCGTGTCGTGCAAGCGACTCTGGATCGCGATGAACGAATTAAGGAGTTGGAAGAAGAATCAAGCGGCGCAGAAAAAGAATTAAAAGAATTGAAGCCGATGAAAATTATTTCGGAAATGACCTATCATGATTTGTCGTTGAAGTATGGCCATCTCTTTGAAGCCGGTATTGGCGCCGAAGCTGTCCGCCAACTGCTTGAAAGAGTTGATTTAACAAAAGAAATTAAACCTCTAGAAGAAGAATTAAAAATCGCCCAGGGCATTAAAAAAGATAAACTGATCCGTCGGGTAAAACTTTTCAAGAGCTTAGTGATAAATAAAATCAACCCCGACTGGATGATTTTAAAAAATGTTCCAATTATCCCGCCCGATCTCCGCCCAATGGTACCGCTGGATGGCGGACGTTTCGCGACAAGCGATTTGAATGATCTTTACCGCCGCGTTATTAACCGCAATAATCGCTTAAAGAGACTGGTCGAACTAAACGCGCCTGAAGTTATTTGCCGCAATGAAAAAAGAATGTTGCAGGAAGCAGTTGACGCCTTAATTGATAACTCCGCCCGCCACTCCAAAACGGTAGTCGCTTCAACCGGCCAGAAGAGAATGTTAAAATCTATTGCTGATGTCCTAAAAGGTAAACAGGGGCGCTTCCGCCAAAATCTTTTGGGTAAAAGAATTGACTACTCCGGCCGTTCAGTAATTGTTGTCGGTCCGAGTTTAAAATTAAATCAATGCGGCTTGCCAAAAAGAATGGCCTTGGAACTTTTCAAACCATTTGTTATTCATCATTTAATTAAACGTGAACTTGTCCATAATGTTCGTTCCGCTTCCAGATTTATTGAATCCGGCCGCCCGGAAGTTTGGGATATTCTAGAAAATATTGTAAAGGACGCTTTTGTCTTTTTAAACCGCGCTCCAACCTTGCACCGCTTAGGTATTCAGGCTTTCCAGCCAATTTTAATTGAAGGCAAGGCTATCCAAATTCATCCGCTTGTCTGCACTGCTTTTAACGCCGACTTTGATGGAGACCAAATGGCTGTGCATGTTCCGTTGACCGAGGGCGCAAGAGAAGAGGCAAAAACCCTGATGCTTTCCACTCATAATCTTTTAAAACCGGCGACGGGAAATCCGATTGCCACTCCAAATAAAGATATTGCTTGGGGATGTTATTATATGACCGATGACGGAGAGCCGACAGAAAAAATAAAACTTTTCTCTTCTACCAAAGACGCAATGCTGGCCAATAGTTTTGGGCAGATTACTCTGCAACAAAAAATAAAAGTCAAATGTGATAAAACGCTCCTAAATAAAGCTAAAAAGGAAAAAATTGAAAATGGATTTTTAGAAACAACTCTTGGCAGATTAATTTTAAACCAAAAATTACCGGCGGAAATCCCCTACCTTAATGAAGTTGCTAATGTTAAAAAATTAAGTGAGGCGATAAAACTTTGCCTGGAATTTTATGGTGAAGAAAAAACTGCCGAAATTTTAGATGATTTTAAAGAAACTGGTTTCAAATATTTAACTCTTTCCGGTTATTCCTGGGGTATGGACGATCTCCCTACTATGCCAGGCCGCGACAAACTCATTGCTAAAGGAGATGAAGAAGTTGACACTATCCAAAAACAATTTGAAGCCGGGCTTCTGACACAAAACGAATACCACAACAAAATCATCAGCGTCTGGACAATGATTAAAGACGACATCATTAAATTAACCAAGGAAAGCTTGAATAAACGCGGTCCGGTTTTCTCCATGATTGACTCCGGCGCCCGCGGATCCTGGGGTCAGGTTACACAGATGATGGGCATGAAAGGTTTAGTGTCCAACCCGGCAGGTGAAATTATTGAATTGCCGGTTAAGGGAAATTTCAAAGCCGGTTTTGATGTCTTGGAATATTTTATCTCCACGCACGGCACAAGAAAAGGTTTGTCTGATACGGCGCTTCGTACCGCAAACGCCGGTTATTTAACACGCCGCTTGGTTGACGTTGCCCAGGATGTCATTGTCACAGAAGAAGATTGCAAAAATAGCGAAGGCGTCTTGATGACAAAAAAAGAAAGCGAAGAAATGGGTGAAACTCTGCTTGCGAGAATTCTTGGTCGTTTTGCCGCGGAAGATGTTATAGACGGAAAAGGCAAAAAACCGATTGTTAAAAAGAATGAACTTATTACGGAAGAAATCGGAAGAAAATTGGAAAAATTGGATTTGGAACAAATTCGGGTGCGTTCAATTTTGTCCTGCCACCTTAAAAAAGGAGTTTGCCAAAAATGTTATGGCTATGATTTGGGCTATAACAAACTTGCAAAACTCGGCGCGCCGGTCGGCGTAGTCGCGGCCCAATCCATTGGTGAACCAGGCACTCAGCTTACTATGAGAACTTTCCATACTGGTGGTGTAGCCGGTCTTGATATTACCCAGGGTTTGCCGCGCGTTGAAGAACTTTTTGAGGCGCGCTCGCCAAAACGCAAAGCTTTCATCTCCGATGTCACGGGATTGGCGCAGGTGGAAGAAGATGCAAAAACAATTATTGGTCCGACCGGAGAAATTATTACCAAGGGCATCCCGGGACAAAGAAATATAAAAATTAAATATTTAGAAAAGGAAGAAGTAAAATATTCTGTCAGCAAAAATAAAAAAACATCTTTCAAGAAGGGTGATAAAATTGTTAAAGGTGAACTCTTAGGACTCGATAAAACCAGTAAAGAAGTCAATGCGGAACGCGATGGCATTATTGTTTCTTCTGAAGAAAATTTGGTGGTGATTGAAAGTGAGGCAGAGAAAGCCAAAGAATTTATCATCCCGCCGGGTTATGTTCTTTGGATAAAAGACGGTGCCATGGTAGAACGCGGCGATCAATTAACTGAGGGCGATTTGGACTTACACCAACTCTTCAGTTTAAAAGGTAAAGAAGCTGTACAAAAATATTTGACCAAAGAAATCCAACACATCTACACTTCTCAGGGTCAGAAATTAAATGACAAACACATTGAAGTAATGGTCCGCCAAATGTTCTCTCGCGTTTACATCAAGGAATCTGGCGACACTGACCTTTTGCCCGGAGAAATTGTGGAGAAATCGCAACTTGAGGAAGCAAACAAGATTGTAAAAGAAAAGAAACTTAAGCCGGCCGAGGGTGAAGAACTTCTTTTGGGCATCAGTAAAGTTTCTCTTTCCACGGAAAGCTTCTTGTCTGCCGCTTCTTTCCAGGAAACCGCTCGCGTCTTGATTAACGCGGCCATTACCGGCAAAATTGATCACCTTGAAGGCCTAAAAGAAAATGTTATCATCGGCCGACTGATCCCGGCTGGTACTGGGTTCAAAAGAAAATAATACTTTCCAGTTTCCACTTATGTCCAGACATTCTAAGTGGTCAAAAATAAAACATCAAAAGGGCGCCGCGGACGTAAAAAGGAGCGCCCTTTTTACGCGCCTTTCCAAAAACATTACGCTGGCCGCGCGCGAGGGCGGAGGCGGCGATCCGAAAATGAATTTCAAATTACGTCTGGCAATCGATCAGGCTAAAGCGGTTAATTTGCCAAAAGACACTGTTGATCGGGCAATTCAAAAAGGGATCGGTGCCGGAGACGAGGGCCAAATTGAACGGGTTCAATACGAAGGTTTTCTTCCGGGCGGCGCGGCAATTATTATTGAATCTTTAACCGACAACCGCAACCGAACGAGCGGGGTCGTAAAAAGTCTACTCGGGAAGCGTGGAGGCAATATGGGTTTGCCAAATTCCGTGGTTTGGATGTTTGAGAAAAAGGGCGTAGTCCAAATTTCCCATTACAAAAACTCTGTTAAAAATTTTGATGACTTCCAGCTAAAGATAATTGATCTCGGCGCCGATGACATTCAAACCGAGGAAGAGGATTTGATAATTTACGCTGCGCCGGAAAATTTAGAAAAACTGCGCGAAGGATTGGAAAAAGAAAAAATCACCCCCACTGAGACGGAAATTGAATTTGTGGCGAAAGAAAAAATAAATATTGCTGATCCGGCGCAAAAAGAAAAAATAGAAAATCTTTTGAACGAACTGGATGAAAATGAAGATGTTGACAATTATTACACCAACCTTGAATAAAAAAATTGTAGAAATAAAAAATTCCACCCAACGCGGTGGATTTTTTTGTTATTACTTCTTTTTTATTCCAAAATCTCCTGCACCCGCCCGACTTGTCCGTCTTCTAGTCGCACTTTGATTCCGCGCGGATGATGCGACGAGGGTGTCAAAATTTCTCCCACAATTCCTTCGGTCAGTTCCCCTGTTGGCTGATCTTTCTTCAAAACTATTTTTACCCGAAGCCCGGGTTTTATATCATCTCGGTTTGTGGGATCCATAAGCATTAATCATTCTTTAATAAAAATTCTGCCATCTCCCTTTCCTACGGAAAATGTTTTCGCTTTTTCTCCAGTAGTAACATCCGCGTATTCTTCATCAAAAGAAATTTCAACATTGGAGTATGGAGAGCTAACTATAACCCCCTTTTCAAAATTTCTCCAGTAAGCATTATCTTTTTTATAATAAGCCCCCTCGGGTTTTCCTAAATCCACATCATATTCGGGAAGCCACCAATCTTGCCCATGATCGCGCGGCCCAAAATCATAAGTAAAATAAGTATTGTCGTTTAATAAACTCAATGTTAGACCGAGCCGCGTTTTCTTTAAATCTTTTTCCCCAGTATCATTTGTATCAACCCCATAAATAACAATATATTTACTGTCGGCCGCTGCCAGTCCATCATCAAAAGTTGTTTTCATCTGGTCACCCATAAAATTTTCCATCAAGTATCCATTAAAATATTCTCCGAATTCATCTATATCCCCAATGTCTTTGCCGGCGTTAAAAACAATTAGTTTATTTTTTGTGTTCAATTTTTTTATTTCTGAAAAAATATTTTTTGTGGCGCTAAGCCATTCCGCATCACTGATCGCTTCCGGACACCACCATTGTTTTTCCGTCACCATATCAACAATAATTCCGTCGTGCGAAGATTGCTCTAGGACATTTTTGTAAAAAGAGGTTATCAATTCAATCCATTTTTCATTTCTCGGATCCATGGCATAAATTTCTTCCTGCCCCCATTTTTCCGACGCCCAACCGAATGAACATCTTCCGCCATTAGGTTTGTGCAAATACATTTCCTCGGCTATTTCTATCGGCTCCTTTTTCCCATAATTCGCCGCTGTTTTCAAAAAACTCATCCAATCTTTATTGTCCCAAACCCAATTGACAGACAGCCCGGCAAAAATTTTTGCCTTGGGATTTGCCTCTTTGATTTTTTTGGCCTCATCGGGCGTAAACCAAGCAGACATAACCAGATCATAAGGATGTTTACCGGAAATTATTTCATCTTTTTTCGCGAGCCAGCTCGCAATTTTTGGAAAATTAGATTTCATATCCAATTCTCCTGATTCCTGATTAGAATTCTGTGTCGCACAGCCACTTAATAAAAAAATTACCAAAATCGCAAATGTAAAAACAATTTTTACCCGAAGTTCTGGTCTAATATCATCTCGGTTTGTTGGATCCATATCAAATTTATTTTGAATATTTTTTTATAATATCCTCAAGTATTTTTTTTGCTTCTGGATCCTGAATTGTCTCCAGAGCTCTTTCTGCTTCTCTTATATAAAAATCCCTTATACTATTTCCCTGTAAATCTTCACAGGGGTTGTCAATGTGTTTAATTAAAAATAGAGCCAATTCCATGTCTGTTGCTGTTGTTTTTTCTTTCCTTTCAAAATTCTTCATATTTTATTTATATTATTTCAGCTAACGTTCCAGAATATGCGATGTTTTGCGAAGCGTAGCGGAGCAAAATATGGATGGAGCGAAGCGGAACCGCATACACGCTGTTATATGATGTTTTTGAGAATTCTTTACAAGTACTTTTTTAGGTTTCGAACCATTCGCTCCGTATACAAATCGAGACTTTTTTGGCCTACTTCTCTATTCACAACCCACTTTGGGTGGTTATCTGCAATTCCATTTGGACTTTTTTCAGCAATATTATCTGTTCCGAACGCATCATCGACAAATGATTTCTTATCTTTGTCTGTTGGGATAATTATCGTTGATTCGTCAATAATCATCATGTTTGAAATTTCTGTATTTCCGGCATGACCATCTAGTGGACCACCTATCATTTGTTCAATTTGTTTTTCGTCTTCTTCAGTGCACATTTCAAGATAAATAATCTTTGTTGGCTGAAAAAAGTCCGATTTTTCTTTTATGAATTTACTAATGACTTCATCGTTATGGTGGAATGAGGTTATAAAAATATTGTCCGCCTTCTTATAAATGGAGTTGCAGATATCAAACATTACTTTTTCTAATGTCTCTTCTTTTAAATATATGGTGCCAAAAAAGCCCCTATGTTCATGTGATCTCGAAAATTCAAGTGTGGGCAAAATGACTAATTCAGGGAATTGTTTCTCTATCTGATTCACTAAATAGTCAGTGATATATGTGTCGGTGCCAAAAGGGGCGAATGGTCCGTGTTGTTCAGTGGAACCAATAGGAAGCACAAAATTATGTTTTTGTTCACCAGATAATTCTGGATGTTTCATTCTTTTTAGTCTCATAATATTTTAGTTTGTGGGTAAAGAATTCTTAAAAATTTCATATAACATCGGCATTAACAGAAGTTTTGCGACGAAGGAGCAAAATTTGGGAAACCGAAGTGCAACGAGG
>JAHIRI010000079.1 GCA_018818855.1 Patescibacteria group bacterium | reverse complement strand
TGGCTTTTCCAAGTATCGACCCTTGGAGAGGCGAAGCTAACGCGTTAAGAGAACCGCCTGGGTAGTACGGCCGCAAGGCTAAAACTCAAAGGAATAGACGGGGGCTCGCACAAGCGGTGGATCATGTGGTTTAATTCGACGATAAACGAAGAACCTTACCAGGGTTTGAAACCCAAATGAACTCCATAGGAAACTTTGGGGGTCTCACAAGGACATTTGGGCAGGTGATGCATGGCTGTCGTCAGTTCGTGGTTTGAATTGTTCCCTTAAGTGGGGTAACGAACGCAACCCTCATTCTGAGTTATATGTGTCTCAGAAGACTGCCTCGGTATACGGGGAGGAAGGAGAGGATGACGCCAAGTCAGCATGTCCCTTTGACATCCTGGGCTACACACATGATACAATGGCCGGTACAATGGGTTGCCAAACCGTAAGGTGGAGCTAATCCCATAAAACCGATCCCAGTTCGGATTGAGGTCTGAAACTCGACCTCATGAAGCCGGAATCGCTAGTAAACGCGCATCAGCCACGGCGCGTTGAATACGTTCTCGGGTTTTGTACACACCGCCCGTCACGCCAAGAGAGTCGGGGGTACCTGAAGCGGCCCGCAAGGGCAACGAGGGTAAACTCGATGATAGGGGCGAAGTCGTAACAAGGCACCGGTAGCGGAAGCTGTCGGTGGATCACCTCCTTTCTAGGGAGAAAAAAATATTGTCCCCCTCACGGGACAAGATTGGTCGAAGTTTCATTTATTTGAAACTTTCAAAGTTATTAGGTGTGAAAAAAAAGATAGAAAGCCGTACTTCTGTTACTTCAAGTTGTCAAAAACGAAAATGATTGGTAAACTCTTGCAAGAACCAATCATTTTTGTTATCATTTTAGAAACACTTTTGGTGGGAATATGGGCGCGTAGCTCAGTCGGTTATCCCGCACTAAACTAAAGTTAGTACGGGACAGGGAGCGCGGCCCGCACAACAGCAGTTTGATTTCCCGGTGGGCGCATAGCTCAGACGGTTAGAGCGCGTCACTGATAATGACGAGGTCCCAGGTTCGATTCCTGGTGCGCCCACTGGGAAATGAAGCTCAGCGCGCTTGCCCCGTACACTGCGAGCAGAGCGAGCAGTTGTGCGGGGTCACTGATAATGACGAGGTCGGAGGTTCGATTCCTCCCGCGCCCACCAGAATTAAAAATTTTATGGAAAGAGCGGAAGCCGGTCCAGAAAAAAAGGAAAGACAACTGTATAAATTTACTTATCGCGATAATTCCGCTGGCGGTAGAATTATTTTTGAATGTACTGCCGAAAAGATTCTTGATGCGGATAAATTGTACGAAGCAAAAACGGGGAAAAATCCAGAAAAACAAAATTACGTTGGTTGCTCCGTAGAAAAAATAAAAGAAAGCTAAGCGAACTATTTTGCCGGGGTAGCTCAGTGGTAGAGCGAAGGACTGAAAATCCTTGCGTCGTGAGTCCGATTCTCACCCCCGGCATTTGGCATTTTAAAACCGGGGTGTAGTACAACGGTAGTATGCATGCTTTGGGAGCATGAGACTCGGGTTCAATTCCCGGCACCCCGATAAAAAATAAAAATGTACCGCGAAATTGAAGCAAAAATTTTGGATATTGACCCAGGGGTGGTTGAACGCCGGATTCAAGAATTGGGCGGAGTTTTAAAACGTGAGGTTGATTTGGAACAAGTGATTTGGTGGGTCCCGAATTCTAAAAAAGGTGAAAGCATGAGAGTTCGAAGAGCTTCAAATGGTTTTATAACAATTACTCTAAAGGAAAAAGTTGAAAATGGTTCAGGATATAATGAGTGGGAAAGCCCGATTGAGAATTATGAAATCGTTGTAGAAATTATTGATCATTTAATCCCCGCGCCCGACTTGCGCCTTGAGTTTTTTCATCATCGCAAGGACTGGGATTTGGATGGCGCAGAGATAAATATTAATTGGTTTCCAAAAATAAAACCACTTTTGGAAATTGAAACATCAAGTGAAGAGCACCTTGGGAAGACGGCAGAAAAACTTGGGTTTGGCAGGGAGCAATTAGTTGATAGAGGGATAATCAGTTTATTATTCGAAGAATTAAAATTGAAAATCGGAGATAAGATAAAGATATAAAATCGCGGGTGTCGTATAATGGCTATTATGTCACCCTTCCAAGGTGAAGATGGCGGTTCGATTCCGCTCACCCGCTTTGAAAAATTAATTGTTTTATGAATCCCCTTTTTTGGATTATCGCAAGTACGGTCGTTGTCAGCTTGATTTCGCTTATCGGTGTTTTTACTTTGGCTTTGCGGGAAAAATATTTAGAAAAAATACTTCTTACCTTGGTTGCTTTGGCCTCCGGCGCCTTAATGGGTGGGGCGTTTATTCACCTTCTTCCGGAGGCAATAGAAAGGGCAGACAGTAAGTCAGTGTTTTCCTGGGTGCTTGTTGCCTTTGTGGTTTTTTTTGTAGTAGAAAAAATTTTACAATGGAGACATTGTCATGAAGAAAATTGTGAGATTCATACCTTTGGGCACATGTCGCTCTTGGGAGATGGAGTGCATAATTTTATTGATGGTTTAATTATTGCTGCGGCTTTTGTGGAAAATTTTGGTTTAGGTATTGTTGTGACGGCGGTAGTTATTTTACACGAAGTGCCTCAGGAAATTGGTGATTTTGGGACGTTGCTTTACGCGGGATTTAAAAAAAGGGAAGCGCTTCTTGTAAATTTCTTGAGCGCCGTGATGGCGGTAGCGGGTGGAATTATCGGTTATTTTTTAGCGAATGCCTCTGAAAATTTTATTAATATTTTGATTCCTTTCGCCGCCGGTGGTTTTATCTATATCGGCGCTTCAGACCTTTTGCCAGAAATTAGAAAAACAACAAAATTAAAAGAGTCGGTCGGAACTTTAGTGATGTTTGTTTTGGGCATAGCCATTATTTATTTAATGAAATTTTTAGACGTTGAATAATATGAAAATAAAAGAAGTAATGATTAAAAAAATTATTACGATTAATAAGAATCAGACTTTAATTGAGGCCGCCCGGGTTTTAGTTAAAAACAATATCAGCGGTGCGCCGGTCGTGGATTCGCGCGGAAAATTAGTGGGAATGCTTTCGGAAAAAGATTTATTCAGGGCGCTGTACCCGGACGTAAAAGATATTTTAAAAGATGTTCGGCTTTGGCTTGGTAAAGAAAAAATAAAACATCGGGTAGAAACTAAGCGCGGCATATTGGTAGAAAATTTAATGATTAAAAAAATTATTTCCATTGGCCCCGACGCAGAAATTTTAGAAGCCGGGTCAATAATGCTTACGGGAAAAATTCACCGCTTGCCAGTTGTAAAAAATAAAAAATTGGTCGGTATTGTCAGCCGTCCTGATATTTTTAGGAATCTGTTGAAGGCAGATCTTAGAATCTGAAATGATTTGCCAGCATGAGGGAGTGAGGGTGCAGGGGTTGACAAAATAGCCAAGATATGGTATATTAAAAAGTCCCCAAAATAAGGGGATTTTTTAAAACTGGCGTTTTTAAAACCCATCGGTTTTAATATTTCCGCCACGGGAAACTCCCGTTTCCCGACCCCTTCCCGCTAATCGAAAAAAATTCGATTAGTATCTAAAACAAAAATGAAGGGTTTAACCCAAAATATGACTTCAATCAAACAAAAACCAAACCTTATCCACTTTGCTCTTATTTTAGCCATTTTTGCCGACTTGCTGTTTCCTAAGGCCACTGCGGCTGACAGCATGGTTCCATCTTTTACGGCCATAGGTAATGAGGCTGTTTTAGAGATTATGGAGAGCGAGCCAGCTCATCTTGTGCGCGCCGAGGATAAAGAGCCGAAAAAAGTGATTTATGTCACTATGACAGCGTATTCTAGCACGCCGGACCAGACGGACGATTCCCCCTTTATCACTGCCAACGGCACATGGGTGCATGACGGGACTTTGGCCGCGAACTTTTTACCCTTTGGGACAAAGGTTCGTTTGCCTGATTATTCCGGAGACAAAGTTTATGTTGTTGAAGACAGGATGAATCAACGTTATACCTATCGCGCCGATATTTGGATGGAAACTCGTGAAGCGGCCAAACAGTTCGGTGTTAAATATTTGAAAATGGAAATCTACTAAGACAAAAAATAAAGATATAAAAAAGGTTGCCAAAAGCAGCCTTTTTTGTTAAATTTATGAAACGGCCACGTAGCCAAGTGGTAAGGCAGGAGTCTGCAAAACTCCTATACGCCGGTTCAATTCCGGCCGTGGCCTTTTTAAATATGGAAAAAAAATTTATTATCATTGACGGTAATGCCTTGCTTCATCGCGCTTGGCACGCTCTGCCGCCGCTTACGACTCCGACCGGCGAGCCGGTTAACGCGGCCTACGGCTTCACTTTGATTTTGATGAAAGCATTAAAAGATATTAAGCCAGAGTATGCAGCCGTGACTTTTGATCGTAAGGAAAAAACTTTTCGTCATGAAATGTATACCGAGTACAAAGCCACTCGCGTGAAACAGCCGGATGAACTTTACGCGCAAATTCCTATTATCAAAAAAATTGTTACGGCGTTTGGTTTGCCGATTTTTGAAAAAGAACGCTTTGAAGCCGACGACGTGATTGCCACGATTTGTAAAAATGAAGAAGTAAATAAACCGGACGTGGAATCAATTGTCGTGACTGGCGATATGGATACCTTGCAACTGGTTGACGATAATACAAAAGTTTATGCCTTGCGGAAAGGAATTACTGACACCGTAATTTATGATGAAGCTGCGGTTTTTCTAAAATACGGGCTTAGGCCAAATCAGTTAAATGATTTCAAGGCGATGCGCGGTGATCCATCGGATAATATTCCCGGTGCCAGGGGGATTGGCGAAGTTGGCGCGGCGGCGCTCATTCGCGAATTCGGTTCAATTGAAAAAATGTATGAGGCTGTGGAAAAAAATGATTCTCGTTTAGAAAAATTTAAGCCGCGGATAATTGAGATTTTAAAGAAAGAAAAGGATAACGTTTTTCTTGGAAAAAAGTTGGTGACGTTGGTTTCTGACGCGCCGGTCGATTTTCATCTTGAAGATTGTAAAATAAAAATTGATTCGGGTTCAGTGGCAAAGATTTTCAATGAGTTGGGGTTTACCTCGCTTCTTAAAAAAGTTGATGAATTGGCCGGCGGCGCGCAGAGTAATTTGTTGTAACGGTGGTTTGATAATAAATTTTTGTGTGTATGGCCAAGGTAGAAATAATTGACAGTAAGAAAAAAATAGAAGATCTCGTAAAAAAGCTCGCCAAACAAAGAGCTTTTGTTTTTAATATTGAGGTGGAGGAGAAGGCTTCTTTCCCCGTCAAACTTTTGGGCGCCAGTTTTTGTTTTGAAAAACAAAAATCTTTTTATGTTCCCTGTCTTAAGTCAGAAATTTTAAATTTTAAATCTATTTTTGAAAATTCAAAGATTCTTAAATACGGGCACGATTTAAAAAGAAATTTTGAAGCACTAAAACACGCGGGGATTAATTTGGACGGAGCAACTTTTGATACGATGATTGCCGCTTATCTTTTAAATCCCGGAGCAAAAACTTATAAACTTGAAAACCTTATTCCTACGAAATTTGGAGAAAAGATTACGCCAGAGGAAGAATTAACTGGCAAAGGAAGAAAGAAAATAAATCTTGGCCAGGTGGCAATGGAAAAAATATCTTTATATTCTGGTGAACGAGCAGAGGCAGTCTGGCGCTTGGTCGAAGTTTTAAAAGAAGAACTTAGAGAAAATGAACTTTTAAAACTTTTTGAAAATTTGGAGATGCCGCTTTTGCCGGTTTTGGCCGAAATGGAAATTGATGGGGTAAAAATTGATGCGCGTCTTTTAAAAAAATATTCCAAACAGGCGGAAAAAGATTTAGAAAAAATTTCAGAAAAAATTTTTAAACTGACAAAAACAAAGTTTAATCTTGATTCCCCCATTCAATTGCGCGAAGTTTTATTTGAAAAATTAAAAATCAATCCAGCCGGCTTGCGGCGCGGGAAAACCGGCATTTCTACTGAAGCGGGAGAACTCCTTAAATTAAAAGATACGCATCCAGCCATTGATTTGATTTTAGGGTATCGCGAATTATCAAAATTATATTCAACTTATCTTTTGGCCTTGCCGAAGCTTATAGATTCTTCTACTGGACGGATTCACGCAAATTTTAATCAAACAGTTACGGCGACCGGTCGTCTTTCTTCATCAAATCCGAATTTACAAAATATTCCTGTCAGAGGAGAAATGGGACAAATAATTAGACAGGCTTTTGTTGCCCCGAGCGGTTTTAAAATTTTAGCCGCTGATTATTCCCATATTGATCTCAGGGTTGTGGCATCGCTCGCCAATGATAAAAATATGATTAAGGCTTTTCGGGCTGGAGCTGATATTCATCGCGAGACTGCTTCGCAAATTTGGAATATACCAGCAGAAAAAGTGACGCCGGAATTGCGCCAAGCGGCAAAAACCATAAATTTTGGGGTGACTTATGGCATGGGAGCCCGGGCTCTTGCTCTTGGGGCCGGGATAACGCTTGATGAGGCGAAACAATTTATCAGCAAATATTTTACTGTTTACGAGGGCGTTAAAAATTTTTTAGAAGAAACGCGGCAGAAGGCGCACGATCTAGGGTTTGTAGAAACTCTTTTTGGCCGCCGCCGTTATCTGCCGGAAATTTATTCCCCTGTTCCGCAGATTGCCGCGGAAGCTGAGCGGATGGCGATTAATATGCCGGTCCAAGGGACAGCTGCCGATATAATGAAATTGGCAATGATTAAAATCGCTGTAGGTTTACCCAAAATCAGCTCTAGCTCTAAAATGATTTTGCAAGTCCATGACGAATTAGTTTTTGAAGTTCCAGACCGCGACGTTAAAAAAGTTGCAGAATTTGTTAAAGAGACAATGGCCGGAGCGGCGAAACTCAAGGTGCCGCTTGCTTCCCAAATTGAGGTTGGAAAAAGCTGGGGAAAAATGGAGCATCTTGAAACTTGAAACATAAAACTTAAAACTTTTTTGGTTTTTTGAGCTATAAATTCAAAGTTCCAAGTTCCAAGTTTTAAGTTCCAGACTTTATGGTTTTATTTTTGTACGGCGAGGATTCTTATCGTTCCCGCGCTAAACTAAAACAAATCGAAGAAAAATTTAAAAAAACCGACAAAAGTCGGGTTAATTTTATTAGAATAGACGGAGAAAGAAATCCATGGAAAAATATAGAAAAAGAGATTTTATCCCCGCCCTTTTTACACGATAAAAAATTGGTGGTGGTGGAAAATTTTTTAAAAAAACGCGGACAAAAATTTGACGAGGCAGTTGCTTTTTTAAAGGGAGAAAAAAATTCGGATGGAACAGTTGTAGTTTTTTGGGAAGACAGCAAACCAGATGAAAGAACGGCGATTTTTAAATTTTTAAATAAACCGAAACAGGCTGACAGATTTGATTTTCTTGATGCGGCAAAATTACGGAAATGGATTGCCGAAGCAGTCGCGGAAAGAAATTTAAAAATTGATGCCCAGGCAGCGGAGGTTATTCTGGGTTTGGTTGGTTCGGATCTTTGGCAAATTAGCGGGGAACTTGATAAATTATCCGCTTACGCAGGTGGAAGAAAGGAAAAAAATAACTTGATTACTGCCGAAGACGTTGCACTTTTTGTTCGAGGAAAATTTGATGAAAATATTTTTTCTTTAACTGATGCTCTCGGTACTAAAAATAAAAAAACTGTTTTTAAAATTTTAAATGAGCAAATCGAAAGTGGCCTTGAAGAGGGGTATATTTTTGCGATGCTCGTGCGGCAATTTAGAATTTTATTGCAAATAAAAGAGTTAGTAACTCGGGACTTCCCTTTTCTTTCCGTGGGAGATCCTGGCATAAAACAAAAAATTGCCCTGGAACTAGGGCTTCACCCATACGTTGTTCAAAAAACACTTTATCAAATTAAAAATTTTTCTCTGCCAGAGTTAAAAAATATTTATCGCAAAATGTTGGCCCTTGATATGAAAATGAAAAGAGGTAATTTTAATCCGCGGGCGTTTTTGGAATTATTTATTGCGGAAGTTTGTTCGGTGTAATGAGGGGCGTTACGTTTTTGGGGGAAAGTGTAAGCGTTTTTCTTACTACTCTCGGTAAAAAATAAGTATAGATAAAATTTTATTTATTAGTAAATTATTAAAAATTTTATGACAACTTTTTTCTTTTTAGAGCTGACCATCATTGCTCTTTTAAATGCCGCGGCGCAAGTTTTTATTAAAAAGGCGAGTATTGTAAGTTGGTTTGATTGGTCGACAATATTCAATAAAAATTTATGGTTGGGAGGGCTACTTTATGTTGTGGGATTTTTTCTGTGGGTTAAGGCTCTAAACCAAGGAGAACTTACTTTTATTGTCCCCTTCACCACCAGCTTGATGTACATCGCCACAATTTTTTTCGGGTGGTATTTCTTTCGTGAACAAATAACAACAATCAGAGTAGTGGGGATTTTAGTAATTTGCGTCGGGATGTTCCTTGTAATGAAGAAATAAGTCAGAGCTATAGGATAAATAAAAAAACCGGGTTTGTTCCCCGGTTTTTTGTGTTCTATTTTTTTATCATGGCATTCAGCCGCTTCATTAATCTGGATTTTTTTCTGGCGCCGTTATTCTTTTTAACAATACCCTTTGAGATTGCTCGATCTATTTCTTTAATTGCTTGCCTGATAATCTTTTGAGCTTCTTCTGTTTTTTTAGCTTCAACTAATCTGCGGCCTTCTTTAAGATTTTTTTTCAGGCTGTTTTTTATTTTTAAATTGCGAGCAGCTCTTTTTTTGCTTTGTCTTAAATCTTTAAAACTTGCTTTCTTGATCGGCATGTTCCTTCGCTTCCCTCAGTCAAGTGCAAAATGCAAAACGCAAAATGCAAAATGCAAAACGTCCAAGAGAATATTTATTTATCAAATAATTAGTATTATTAGATTAGCAAATAGTTTTATTTTTGTCAACTATTTAGACACCGCTTTTAAATGTCAGTCTTCGGTTTATCAATCATCATCGGCTCTATTTGACTTTCGCCGCCGGTGATTTTTACAACATCTTTATCAATTTTTTTGAATTCGCCATAAGCCGAGTTGTATGTGTTGACCGTCGTGCCCAGATGTCCGCCAAGTTTTTGGAGATATCCGTCGTAGGTGTTTAAATGCCTGCCTAAGTCCCCTACTCTTTTTATAATATCTTTAACCGATTCGCTGATTTGCATCCGGCGCAATCCTTCAGCGAAGAGTTGGAGGTAAACATGAAAAGTGGTCGGTGAAACAATGATAACGTGTTTTTCATGGTTGGCGTATTCGACAAGATCGCGGGCGTTTATTTTTGCCGCCCCGCCGACCTGGTTTACCAAAAGATCGTAATAGATCGCTTCGGCGGGAATGAACATGAAAGCGTATTCGGTTGTTCCTTCGTCGGTTCGGACATATTTAGCAGTTTCGTCAATCCTATTTTTTAAATCTTGTTTAAAGATTTTTTCCAATTTTTCTTTTTCCGCGGGATCCCGTTCTTCAATTATCCGGTTGTAATTTTCTAAACTGAATTTTGAATCGATGGGAATAATCTGTTCCCCCATAAAAATTACCGCGTCAACGATTTCTCCGTCTTTGAATTTATACTGCATCTGGTAAGCGGTCGGCGGCAGAACATTTTTTAAAACTGTTTCCAAATAGTACTCGCCGAGAATCCCCCGCTGTTTTGGATTTTTTAAAATATTTTCTAGACTCTGCAGCTGGTCGGCAAAACCAATAATTTGCTTCCCCGTCTCGTCGAGTTTGGTTAGTTTTTCTGTCACGTCTTTTATAATCTTGCTGCTTTCACCGAATTGGGTTTGGACCGCCCGGTGGCTTTCGGTGAGTTTAGCGTCAACCGCCTTGGTAAGCTCGCTGATCTGGTTTTGGAGAAGGACGAGCGACTGGTCACTTCGACTCCCCTCCTTGAACTCACAAATTTTTTTGTTTAAAAAATAAAAAACAACAGCCAGGGCGGCGATAATGAAGATAGCGGCTATAAATATATAAATTTCCATTTTGACTTTTTATTAATTCTTTATTAAGATTATATCAGAATTAAGAAAAAAGCAAAAAATACAAATATTGAGACGATTTTAAGGTGTTTATAAAATTGCGCATAAATTATTAGAAGATAAAAGTGCTTTGTTGAAGTTATGCTATATTTATTTTACGACACTTAATTTCTTTTTGTTTTGGGTAAAAATGAGAAAAAACTGAAAATTTTATAGTATATTTCCTGTGATGCCCCCGTAGCTCAACGGATAGAGCAAACCCGTCCTAAGGGTGAGATGGGGGTTCAATTCCCTCCGGGGGCAAATAAAATATGTCTAAAAAGAATAGATATCTTATCGCTAAAAATTGGCCGTTTGTTGTAGTGGGTTGTCTTGTAGTAAAAGGCGACAAAGTGTTATTGGTAAAAGAAGCTTCTGTCGAAGTGGGAAAATGGAATCAGCCGGCTGGTTGGTTGGAAAAACAGGAAAATCCCGTTTTGGGCGCAAAAAGAGAAGCAGAGGAAGAAACCGGGTTTAAAATTAAGATTACAAAGTTTCTGGGTATTTACAGTCTTGATCGAAGAAAAATTAGAGAACGGAGTGGGACGAAATTGATTGACCGGCACCCTGTTAAACTTTTATTTTTAGCAAGAGTGGTTGGGAGAGGGAAAAGGCCAAATCCTTTGGAAATTTTAGAGGTAAAATGGTTTAGTTCAAAGGAGATAAAAAACCTTCATAAACAGAAAATTTTACGTGATCCAGATATAATTAATGAAGTTCAAGATTATTTGGCGGGCAGAACCTATAATCTTAAATTAGTTCATCATCTTAAAGTTTAGATATTTTGCGGGCCCATAGTAAAGTGGTATTACGCCGCATTCGCATTGCGGAGGCGGGAGTCCGATTCTCCCTGGGTCCATTGAGATCTTATGGAAAAGGGTAGTGAAAGAGAATTTGCGCCAAAAACAGAATCAGTTAACTTAAAATTAAGTTGGTTTGATTTTAGAGCTGGTCATTGGTCAGGATTAAAAGATCCACCATGGGGTTTAAATTTGTTGGGGATGATTTCATTAAGGTGGCCAGAAATCAAGGATGTTTTAGCAAAAGCAGAAAAAGAACTGGAGCTAGAGGAAGAAAAGGTTTTTTGGAGCGGTAAAATAGAATTTCCCGATGGAAGAATGGAAGATGTTGATTTAAAGATTTGGAAAAGAAAATTAGGTGAAGGGCGGGCATCAATTGATCTATGGATTTGGCCCAAAGCAGAGAAATATTATAAAAAGAAATAAAACGCCTCTAAAGAGGCGTTTTTAAATTGTTTCACGTGAAACAATTAGTAAATAAGGGCGGTTTTTAAAAAAAAATGTTTCACGTGAAACATTTCAGATACTTAGGTTGACTTTTTAAAGACAGCTCTAAAAAATAGAAAATGAGGAAGTCCTGATTTATTAAGTTTTTTAATTATTAATAAATTTTAATAACTTTTATATGAATTTACATTTTAATGAAAGGTTAAAACGGAAACTTGGAAAAAATTATGATAATTTGTGGATAACTTTTAGAAAATTTTGTGGCAAGGAGGCGGTCGTAAGTTATTCCATTAATTGAATGGAAAATAATTGATCAAAGTAGGGGGAGTGATTATGTTAAAAAGTGAACAATAATCTTAACATTATGTATATATTAATTTACACATACTTCTGAACAAGAAAGTTGTTCACATCTTTGATTGACTTTTTCGAAAAATAGTGGTATAATAATTATGTAAGCATAGTAATTAACACAAGAATTGGCTTTATAACCTTGTCTTGGTTAATTATTAAAAACAATTTAATATAAAAGGTAGCAGAGATTAGGATTTCTTTCCCAATCGAGGTTGTTCAATAGAATAGCTTCGTCCTGGGATTATAAGATTATCCCGGGAGTGCCCGTCAGTACCCCGAAGGTGCTTGTACCCGAGTGCCTTGGAACAGAAATTTTAGTCTTGGACTTACCTTTGAAATAGGTGATCAACACTGTTTATGAAAAATATTTTCATAAAAGTCATTATAATCACTTTTGTTTTTATTTCCCTTATCGCTTTTTGGAGAACGCCGGTTAGTTTAGCTTTAATGAATTCAGAAAGTTATATTAATTGGATGGATTCATTAAATTTTGGAGGAGAGGAGACATCATCTTCGACAAATTACCAACTCCAAGATACGGCCGGGGAAATTGGCACGGGTGAAATTTCAAGCACAAACTACGCTGGATTAATTGGTTTTCGCCAGGCAGAAGCTGATCCTAAAATGACTTTTGCAATTTCTGACACATCGGTTGATTTTGGTACGTTATCTACCAGTTCGGTTTCTTCTGATAGCATAACTATTACAAGTACGACAAATGCGGTGGATGGGTATGTCACCACAATTTATGAGACTGAAAATTTGAAAACCGGTGGGAGCGCCGATATTGACGACGTAGCTGACGGAACAGTAACTGCCGGTTCGGAAGAATATGGCATAAGAACTTCTGGGACGGATGGGCAAATGAATGGGGCGGATACGGCGATTACCGTGTCTCCTCAAGCGGTTGCGTCGCATGCCAGTTGGATAAATGGAAGTGTTGTAACAATAACTTTTAAGGCAGCGATTTCATCGCTCACGTCCGCGGGAGCTTACGCGCATAATGTTACATTAATTTCTACCGGAAGATTTTGAAAATTTGTAGTTTATTAATTTTATAAAATATATGAAAAGGAAAAGTTTATTTAAAAAAATTGTTGGGGGAACTCTTGTGAGTTTGATTTTGATGTTAGCTTTTCCGTCGGTTCCGGCTCACGCGACTCATACGAGCATTAAAGATACGATGAGTCGTTTGAAAACCGGCGTTGGCTCTAATCACGAAATTCAGTTTACTTTGGACGCATCAACAAACATTATTGAGGATGAAACAATTATAATTACTTTTGCCGCGTCTTGGACGGATGGGTTGAATAGTATTGATTGTGAAGATATTGATATTATGGATGATGCTACGCAAGAAGACATTGCTGAAGTGGCGGTGGAGGCTTGTGCGGCTACGGCAACAGAATGGGGAGCAATAGTTGCGGGAGACGTGCTGACTTTGACTGCTCCGTCGGGGGCATCCACCTATATTGATGCAAGCTCAGTAGTAACAATAAAAATTGGTACAAATGCAACAGAAGAACATACTGGTGATACGCAGATTGTAAACCCGGCAGCGGGGAATGATTTGGCTATTACGATTGGCGGTACCGGAGACAGCGGTACAGATCCGGATGGGCAACTTGCAGTTTCTATTATTGCGGAAGATCAAGTGACTGTCACAGCTACAGTTTTGCCGAGTTTTACTTTTACAATTTCTTCCTCAACGTGCGCCCTGGGGGATTTGACTCTTGGGACAGTACAAACTTGCAATGTAACTCTAACAACTACAACTAATGCAGTTAGCGGTTATACAACAACAGTGGTTGGCACAGCGGCCGGGGCGGAAATGGTGCATTCCAATCTCACCGATGATATTGATAATGCGACAGGGGTGGAGGTAAATGCTAACTCCGAAGAATTTGGAATTGGAACAAGTGATTCTGGTGTTGATATTGTTCAAGAATCTGATTGTGCTGGTGCGGACGGAGGAGCCGCAGCAGATGCAGAATCAATAGATACAAATGGAGATAATGTTGCCGCTTCAGTTGCTTCAGCCGCCGGACCGGTTGCGGCTGATGCGACAATTGCTTGTTTTGCCGCTTCAGCCGCGGCGACTACAGTCGCGGGTCAGTATACTTCCACAGTAACATTTATTTCTACCGGTACATTTTAATTTTTATAAAATAAAATTTTCCTTATTGAGTTAGAAGAAAGGGAAAGTTATAATTTTAAAATAGGGGGACTATGAAAAAAATTTTTTTCGCGAGTATTCTTGCCGTTTTAGTTTTTAGTTTGGCGCCTCTTGCCGCGTCTGCCATAACAATCTCTCCACCGGTTATAGAGTTTGACGCGCGGCCGGGAGATACAATAGTTGATGTTTTAAAGTTGTATAATGAAACAGCTGAAACACAAACGTTGACCGGCTCAGTGCAAACTTTTAAGGCGCTGAACGAAACCGGCGCGCCGTCGTTTCTTTCCCCCGAAGAGGCAACTGATCTCGCGACTTGGTTAAAGCTTGATGAAACTGCCGTTACTTTGGCTTCTGACGAAAGGAAAGATATTTTGTTTAGTATTAATGTTCCAAAAGACGCTGAACCCGGCGGGCATTTTGCCGGAGTTCTTTGGACGCCGAGCGCAAACTCTACGCTTGAGGGAAGCGGAGTTGGTATTACGGTTAAAACCGGAACACTAGTTTTAGTGAGAGTGGCGGGAGATGTTAATGAGACCGGACGGTTGGCGAGTTTTACGGCTGACAGAGCTTCTTACAATTATTTGCCCGTTAATTTTTCTGTTCGTTTTGAAAATTTAGGGAATGTTCATTTAAAACCAGTGGGTGTAGTTGAAATTAAAAATTTATTGGGAAGAAAAGTTACGACTCTTCCCATAAACGGAGATTTGGCAAATGTTTTGCCCGAGTCAATTAGAAAATTTGATGCGACTTGGCAAAAAACAGAAGTTACTCTTGGAGCATCTGAATGGCAAAGAGAAAGAGAAAATTTTGCTTGGGGTAAATATACTGCCACGCTCCTTTTGGATTATGGAGTGGATGGGCAAGAAACTTCCGCTTCGCTTGTTTTCTGGGTTTTTCCGTGGCGTGTGACACTTTTCTATTTGGCTATAGCTCTGATAATTATTCTCTTAATAATTTTTGCTATAAAGAGTTATAATAAGTGGTTGATTAAAAAATTTGGTCAACAAAATAAACAGCAAAATAATCAGCAGGAAAATCCGGAAAATGATCAAAAAATTGAGCAATAAATTTTCAGTTTAGGTAAAGTTTCAAAACAAAAATAAAAAGTAAAAAACAACAATGGGGGAATTTGTGAAAAGAAAAAGCATTGGTATTCTAATCGCGGTTCTTACCCTGACTAGTATTTTTTCAATGTATAACCAGTCAGAGGCTAGCTTGCTTTCTTCCGTGAGTGACACAATGACCCGGCAGAAAATTAGTGTATCGGCAAGCCACGAGATTGCTTTTACTTTATCTTCAGGAACAGCGGTTACACAGAATGAGACAATTGCAATAGCCTTTCCTTTGGGGTTTGCTTCGGGGCTGGATAATATTGATTGTGGCGATATTGATTTATTAGATGATGGTGTTCAAGAAAATTTAAATAATGAGGTCGGAGGTTGTACGGCGACAGCGACCGAATGGGGAGCAGTTGTCGGCACGAGAACATTAACACTTACAGCCCCGTCAAATGCTGCAACTTATATTGATGCAAGTTCGGCGGTGATTATTAGAATTGGTATAAATACTACAGAAGAGGGCGTTGGCAATGAACAAATAGTCAATCCGGCAAGTTCCGGGAGTCACTTAATTTATCTTGGCGGAACGTTCGGAGATTCAAGCACAATTGCGGTCGCAATTTTGACAGAGGACCAAGTTAGTGTTGGGGGGTCAATTACTGCACCGCCGGGCGGAGGACCACCCGGCGGAGACACCACGCCGCCAATCGTTTCAAATTTAAGAGTAGTAAATATTTTACAAACTTCAGCCACTGTTCTTTGGGACACAAACGAGCCAGCGACTTCAAGAGTAAATTATGGCTTGACTAGTGGTTATGGATTAAGCGCGGTCGGTGACGGAGGAGGATTAGTGCTGAACCATAGAGTTGATTTGGCCGGGCTTACTGCAGATACAATTTATCATTTTAATGTTGTGACAGCTGATGCGTCTGGACATACGACGACCACGGTTGACGATACTTTCCGAACTCTTTCCGGCCTAGATATTACGGCTCCTGTGATTTCCGATATCCAAGTTATAAATATTACAGAAACCGGAGCAACTGTAATTTGGACGACTGACGAGCCGGCAAATTCAAAAGTGGAATATGGCTTAACAGACTCTTATGAATTAGGAGAAGTGAGCGCTGCCGACCTTGTCACTTCGCACAGCTTGGATCTTTCCGGACTTTTAGGAGATACAACTTATCACTTTCGCGTGACTTCGGTTGATTCTTCGAATAATGCCGCGAGTTCTTCTGATGATACTTTTACAACCATAGCTCCGGCAGACGTGACAGCGCCGATTATTTCAAATATTAGAGTTATAAATATTACAGAAAATTCAGCGACTGTTATATGGGATACGAATGAGCCGGCAAATTCAAGAGTAAAATACGGTCTGACCGCAACTTATGGATTGGGAAATATTTTTTCCGCGGATTTAGTTACAACACACAGTATAAATTTAAGTTCCTTAACACGAAGTACAATTTATCATTTTGAAATTACTTCGTCTGACAGTTCGGGGAATACGTCCGTTTCCGCGGATCAAGTTTTTTCAACTTTGCCAGATACGATTCCACCGGGAAATGTGACAGATTTTTTAGCCACACCAACCGCAGGCAGAACAATTATGTTGACCTGGGTTAATCCGACTGATACTGATTTCGCCGGAGTTTTAATTAAGAGAAGTTTTGCCGGATATCCGGCAAGTCCGGCTGACGGAGAATTGGTTTTTGACGGAGTAGCGACTTCGTTTGAAGATACAGCAATCACTCCTGCCAATTATAACCGACCAATTTACTACACAGCTTTTGCCTATGACGCGACCGGAAATTTTGCTTCAGGCGCCCTGGCAGAAGCGACGATTGAGGTAGCACTAACCCTAGATGTTAAAGCTTGGCCGGAAAAAAGATGGCCGCGAAGCGGAAACTGGTCAACGAGAGGCGCGGTGGAATTGAGGGAAGTGGCGACATCAAATGTTTTATATGAAGATACTGTTGCGACATCAGATCTTGGCGTAGGCGCAGTCACGTTTGATACAGCGCCAGTTGTAAATTACAATATTAGTTTTAAAGGTTTGTCACACTTAAGAAAAATTTTGCGCGACGTTCCACTTTCGGGCGGAGTAAATTCATTGGACTTTACCTTAGCAAATACTTTTTATCTTTTAGCCGGAGACGTCCATCGCTCGTCTGATAATATGGTAAACGCTTTAGATATTTCTACTCTACTCGGGTCTCTTTCTACGGAGAATGAAGTTACTGATCTAAATCGTGATACTGGCGTCAATTCCTTGGATATAAATATTTTGTTGGCTAACTTAATGGTTAGAGGAGACGAATAAAAATATGAGGAGGATAATTTATACAATTGCTGCGGTGGGATTTAGCTTTCTTGTCGGCCACGTTGTGTTCGCCGCTCGCTTTGAATTGACACCTCCTTCCACGGGTTTTATCACTGGATGTGATTCAGCGATAAGTATTGAAATTGATACCGAGGGAGCAACTTCTGATGCGGCAAATGTTTTGGTTCATTATGATCCAACAAAAATTGAAATAGTTGATACAAATCCAACTGTTGCCGGAATCCAAATCAGGAATGGAAATGCTTATGAGGCTTATGCTGATAATGTTGTTTTACCGGGAAGCGGATTGATTCGCTTGACTGGGTTTTCTTTTTTGGGTCATCTTTCCGGCCGAGCAACTTTTGGAACAATTATTTTTCGCGGACGGGCTGGCGCGGCTGATGCGGCTTTCACCATTGAGTATGTAGCGGGCAGTACAACTGACAGCAACATTGCCGAATTTTTGACGAGCGATGATCTTTTGACCGGTGTAGGGAATGGCTCTTATACTTTTCGCGGCGGTTCTTGTGTTGCAGATGTTGTCCCGCCAAATGTCCTAAATCCTGCTCCCGCCCCGGACGAGCGCGGTGTCCCGCTTGATACAAATATTACTTTTGATATTCGCGATAGCCAATCAGGAGTTGATCTTGATACACTGACCGTGAATGTTGACGGCATAATTTATACGCGAGGTGGATTAAATAGATTTTCTTTTGTCGGGACTCCGGAGTCATATGCCGTAGCTATAAATCCTGACACAGATTTTACGCCCGGCGCGCCGGTACTTGTAGAAATTAATGCGTCTGATTTTTCCGGGAATAACATGGCGCCGTATCGTTATCTTTTTAATCAGCCAGCCGCTCCGCCACCCATCCCGCCATCTTGCGAAGCGCTCGGTTGCGCCGCGCCGGCTGAATGCACGGCTGAGCCAGTTCTTCCGGAAGACATTGCCGAGGAGCCAACCGTCCCCGAATCTCAACAACTTTTTCTTTCCGATTTTTCTTTTTACGGCGCGGATGGAACAATCCAGTTTTTACCAAACAGAAATAACGAAATAACCACTCTCGCGAATTCCTCTGTAATTGTTTCTATCGCAGCGAGCAAATTTCCCCGCGAAGTAGAACGAGTGGTCTTGGCCGTAAACAGTTTTTCATATCTTTTGGGTTACAATTCAACGGCCGACGCTTACCAAACAATTCTTCGGGTGCCCGCGTCTGTCGCCCGTTTTCCTTTGATAATTTTAGTAGATTATATTGATGGCGCGCACGATCGCGTGGAAGGAACATTTGTGCTTTTGTCTCGAGGTTTTGTTTGGCAAGGGACAGCGGCTAATAAATTATCCGGCGCGACTGTCACGCTTTATGAAAGTTCTTCTACGCCTCGCGTTTGGGATGCTGTGCCTTATCATCAAGTCAATCCGCAGACAACTGATATGCAAGGACAATTTTCGTATCTCGTTCCTCCGGGCCGGTATTATTTGCTTGTTCAAAAAGATGGCTATCGCGATCAGACCACGCCAGTTTTTGAAATCGCCAACAACGTTGTAAATCAGAATGTAGAAATTCTTGTGAAACCCCCGACGCTCGCCGAAGTTTGGGATCCGGCCGCGCCAGTGACGGAAAATATTCAGAACGTTGTTCAAAATCTTGGCGAAAAAACGATTTATGCGGCAGAAGTTTTGCAAAAAGATGTTTTGGATAATCCCGAAGTGGAAAAAACAAATGAAAATATTGCCGCGCCGGCTGTGGTCGCGGTCGCGATTGTAAGTTACGGAACAGCGATTTCTTTTGGAAGCCTTTTGCCTTTTTTACAATTACTTTTTACTCAACCAATTTTACTTCTTTTCCCAAAACGAAGAAAAGGTTGGGGTGTAGTTTATCATTCACTTTCAAAAATGCCGGTTGATTTGGCAATCGTTCGTTTGTATGAAAAAGTGACAAATCGTTTAGTACAAACTCGCGTCACGGACAAAGGGGGACGTTTTGCCTTTTTTGTTCAGCCCGGCCAATATTTTATCAAAGTCATAAAACCAGATTTTTCTTTCCCGACGAATTTTTTGAAAGATAAAAAAGAGGATGAAAAATATTTTGATCTTTATCATGGTGAAGAAATTACAGTGACAGAAAAAAATACTTTGGTTACACCAAATATTCCGGTTGATCCGGCCGGCGAAGGAAAAACTAAACCAGATAAGAGAATTGTTCTTGCTTACTTTGGAAGAAAAGTTCAAAACATTATCGCGCCGCTTGGGATTCTCGCCGCCGCTGTTTCAGTTTTGATTTCACCGAGAATTTGGATGATGGGAGTTTTGGTCGGACATTGTTTGCTCTATGCTCTTTTCCGCCGCTTGGCTCGAAGTAAAAAACCAAAGAGCTGGGGAATTGTTTATGAAAATCAAACCAAGGCGCCAGTCGGGCTTACTGTGGCAAGAATTTTTGACACAGAATACAACAAACTTTTGGAGACACAAGTTACAGACGGCCGCGGCAGATATTCATTCTTGGTTGGTAACAATGCCTACTATGTGACTTTCAGCAAACCGGGATTTGCGCCAAAGAG
>JAHIRI010000078.1 GCA_018818855.1 Patescibacteria group bacterium | reverse complement strand
TCCGCGGTGCGCGCCGCCCGGCGATAATTGCAATAATCACAATCCGCCGCCGCCTCAGGAATCTCGTTTGCCATCAAACGTTTGTGCGCATCAATGATCGCTTGCTCAACCCATGAATCATTCCCGGTATAGGGAATCAACTTGACGTCAAACTCCAATTTACCATCAAAAGCTTCCTTGTCCGTTTCGCCATTACAATAGACAAAATATCCCGTATTAGAAACCTGAAATCCGTTTTTGCGAAACAACCATTGGTATATTTCCATTTGACGCTTATATCCAATCTGCCAATCAGCATCAAGACTGACCTCTCCGTTTTTGGACGTTGCTTTATAATCCACAATAATTAATTCCCCGCCTTTGTTTACCCAAACATCATCGACTCCACCAGTGATAAGCAGATTTGTTTTTTCATGCAAAAATTGAATTCCGCGGCGAAGCGAGTCGCGCCACTCTTCCATTTTTTCGTGCTCAAAGGGAACCGCGTCAACACCATATTTTTCCATCAAGGGATGAGCGGTCTTTGCCATACGGTGAATATCAAATTCTTTTTTTAGAAGGGCATCCACGGCTGAATTTAAATTAAAAGGAAATCCCGGAGGCCGCCCAGTTCCCAAGCGACGATCCAGATAAAAACATCTTTCACAATTCAAAAATAAATCAATTTTTGAACGACTAATTTTGAACGGTTCGCTTGATTTTGGATCAAAGATGTTTCGTGTTCGTATTGCTTTATAATATTCTGACATAAAATTTTTTATTTAATTAACTCGCCACGATTACTTAAATCTATCATAAAAGGCATTAATAAGAAAGGGGCGGAAAATTGACAAAAATTTTCTCGACCGATAAGATATTCACAGTTCCGTACGGGGAGGAAAAGGAGGAAACAAGTGGAGGAACTTCTGGCGCCGATTCTTGCGAAGCTGACAAAATGCCGCGACCCCGAGGATAAGCTCAAGCGCTTTGTGGAGTTATTCGGTGGAAATGAGTTGCTCTGCGACGGTGGTATCGAACTCAATACCCTGGAGTGGTTCGGCTCAACTGGTTTCGCCATCTTCTACGATGGATTTGCTTTAGCTCGCTGTCCTGAACCGCCGAAAACAATCGAACTAAGCCCATCCACCGAAGGCATACCGTATATGGTCTTCGCACAATCGACCATGCAAGTTGCTTCCGTATTCCGCTACGCTGATCAGGAGTACGTAGTCGTCTGCAATGAATTGGACGGTCGACTTCTCAGGCGGCGCATGCTCTTCTGCGCCATGCTCCGCGAGGCTGTGGAAAAACTGGCACGCGAAGCGGCAGAAAAGACCGAGAAATAACAAGGAGAAAACACACCTTCCCGACGGGACATAACCGGCGGGATTTTTTTACATAAAAAATCACTTAGTCAGCCATCCACTTGTCTTGAATTTACTTTTTTGATAGAGTGAATAAAAGTTTTGTGCTCACCTCTCGGGGATCGTCTAATGGCAGGACGCCAGGTTCTGGCCCTGGTAATCTTGGCGCGCCCTCACACCAAATCTTCAAAAAATTATATTTATAGTTCGGGGATCGTCTAGCGGTAGGACGCCAGGTTCTGGCCCTGGTAACCTTGGTTCGAATCCAAGTCCCCGAGCTGTGAATATAATTTGGTGTGGGGGTGAAAATCCAAGTCCCCGAGAAGTGGACACAAAAAAGCGGGAGTTTAATCCCGCTTTTGTTTTTGAATAATTAACTTCTACCCAACAACCGTCCCACCAAATTCTTCTAAAACTTTATTAACTTCAATCGGCGGCGGGCCGGGCGGTTCTGGCAAATCTGCCACAATCCCACTCACCCTAACGTCGCCTCCCGTCACTTCCTTAATCAAATTTCTCAAAACCAAATTATTTTTACTTTCGTTAATTCTCTCTTTGTGAAAACGATATTTAAATCCGATCTGCAATGTTCCGCCGTCCAGAGAAACCGGCTGGCCGATGCGTAAAATAAAAACTAATGCCGGACTCCGGTCTGCCACAACCCGTAAAAGATCAAACCATTTTTCTTTAACTTGTTCCAAAGTTAAATTTGTATCAGCCGGCGCGGCTTCTGCTAGGACCTCATCATTTTTTTTTACTTCTTCTTTCCCGGGAAGAGGCTTAATCTTCGGCCGCTCTTCAAATACCGTTTTGTCATTGCGAGCCACCGGGGGTGGCGCGGCAATCCCATCCCCAGGAGATTGCTTCGTCGTTTCACTCCTCGCAACGACATTCGTCGTAGAAAACCCGCCGACAATTTCCACTACGGCCATTTCAAGCGGCAGCTGGGCAATATCTGAAAATTTTAATTCTTGTTTTTTTTCAATGAAAAGTTCAAGCCAATCAATCAATTTGCGCGCTTCAATATCTTTGGCCAACTGAATAATTTTTTTCTCTGAATCCAAATCAAGATCAAAAGCAAACTCTGTTAAACTTCCACTCACTCCGGCGAGCAAAATTTTTCGTAGGAATTCCACAAGGTCTGCGGTAAATTGCGAGAGATCAATCCCCTCTTCCACGAGTTTATTCACGAGCCGCAACGCTTTTTCCGCGTCGCGCGTAGCGAGATATCCGACAAAATCTCCAACCAAATTAAAATCAGATTTTGGAATAACAAGCTCTGCCTGCTCGCGGCTGATTTTGTTTTTTGCGTCACGAAGTGCCAAAACCTGCCCAAGCAAACTTTCTGAATCGCGGACGCATCCCTCGGAGGCGCGAGCAATACTTTCCAAAATACTCTCATCAACCTCCACCCGCTCCATACTCAAAACATATTTTAAGCGCTCCACGACTTCGCGACGGGAAATTTTTTTAAAATCAAATCTTTGGCAGCGGGAAATTATCGTGGCTGGAACTTTATGAATCTCGGTCGTCGCCATGATAAAAATTACTCGCGGCGGCGGCTCTTCAATAGTTTTCAAAAGCGCGTTGAAAGCCGAAGTGGAAAGCATGTGCACTTCATCAATGATGAAAACTTTGTATTTCCTTCGGCTCGGAGAAAACTTCGCGTTGGCCACAATATTGTCGCGGACGTTATCAACTCCGGTGTGGCTCGCGGCGTCAATTTCTACAATATCCAAATCTCGGCCAGAAGTAATCTCCTCGCACGAACTGCATTTATTGCACGGCTCGGATTCGGACGCTTTGCGATTTTCACAGTTTACGGCTTTGGCGAGCAATCGGGCGGCAGTCGTTTTTCCGATTCCGCGCGGTCCGCAAAAAAGATAAGCGTGGGCAACTTTGTCGGTTTCAATTTCGTTTTGAATGGCAATCTTAATATGGTTCTGGTTTGTCATTTCCTTCCAAAGTTGCGGTCGATATTTTCTATATAATGTTGTGGACATAAAATTTATTATTGTTCGAGTAGAGAAAAATACTTCTCGACTGCGCTCGAAGAATAAATACTTATTGTTCGAGCGAGGGCTTTGCCCGAGTCGAGAACCTTACCACTCTTTACTCCATTCTCCATTTATAAGCTTTCTTTTCTTCTCCTAGCTCCAATCTTTTATTTGTCTTTCTCTTTTTCTCGCCTCTTCTAAATTATCATGCTCTTCAACATAAACCATTTCTTTTGGCTTATGCTCTCTCGTATATCGTGCGCCTTCGAGCGAAAGATGCTGTTCCCAACGGTCGGGGCGGATTCCACGTTAAACCAGTATAATATGTTTTGTCCATGCATTCTACAATATAAACATACCAACGCCACTTTCCCATATTTTATTGTTCGAGCGAGGGCTCTGCCCGAGTCGAGAACCGTTCCCTGAAAATCGCTTCTCGACTGCGCTTAGCTCCGCTCGAAGAGTAACTAATTACTTGCCATATCTTATACCATTTTTACAATTTTGGCAAATAGAAAAACCCGCCCTAAAGGGTGGACTCCGATTTTGGATTCCCGACGAAAGTCGGGCAGAAAACAATTTTCGTACTTTTCGTAAATTTTTCGTAATTTCGTATGAATAAAAAAAGAGACCCCCGAACTCTGCGCTAAAAGCACAAAATCCGAGGGTCAAAGCCTGCCTGCCGAAGAGGCAAGGAACCGAGAGTCCAAGAATCCGAGAGACCCGGCCGGTTTTAAGGGCCGAGTGTCCCAGGATCCAAGGACAACTACTCGCAGAGGACGAGGACGCCGTCGCTGGAGTTGTGCTGGAGGCGGAAATCGTTGAGGCGGAAGAAGTAGCGATACGCGCCGCCCACGCAAGCGTACGGAACAAGCACGCTGCCGTCCGGGTCCGTCCACCTCGAGTCCTCGCTGATCGCGTCGACCCAGTTCCACTTCGCCACCTCCTCGGGGTGGTCGTGGAGGAAGCCGGCGAGGTCGCCGGTGTTGCCGAGGGTATGGCCCGCCTCGAGGAGCCGCTTCGCGGCCTCCTCGCTCGTCTCGCCGTCGAGATAGGCCTCGACCCGGCACAACACCTTCCGGACACCCGTCCCCTTGAGCGGGAAACGCTCCTGGGTGATATCGCGGTTGACGTTGCCGAGATTCTCCCGTCCGACGGCCCGCTCGATGATCTTCGCGAGGCCGATCGACTGATCGTAGGTGACGCCGCCGACCGTCATTTCGGTCGGGAGTTCCGCCACCTCGCCCTTCCTGTAGAAGAGCGGGTGCATGGCGCGGACCTGGTCTTCGGTGAGCTGCGGATCGTCCAGCGCCACCGCAATGTCGCGGAGAAGTCCCCAACGCGCGAAGAACCTTCGCTGCATCTCGGCCTTCGTCCACTTGGTTTCGCACAAGAGTTTCAGAACTCCGGTCGCCTGATCAAAGGACGCCGCTACACCGCTCATGGCGTTCCTCCTTTGGCATTCCAAGAGGTCCGTTCCGGACATTGGGTGCCGTCTATGCCCACCGATCCGGATGGGCGCGGTTTTTCGCGGCCGAGAGACATTCCCGGCCAACAGAATATTATTTCATATTTAGGAGAAAAAGTCAATCCCCTCCCCGTTTATTGTTCGAGCGAGGGCTTTTGCCCGAGTCGAGAACCTTTCTATTTAGAACCGCTTCTCGACTCCGCTTCGCTCCGCTCGAAGAATAATTTTTAATTTTGAATTGCTCCGACTTTGTCGAGAGTCCTCGATGGAATCGGGATAATTTTTAATTTTGTCTTTTGAATTTTTAATTAAAAAAGGCCATTCTCGCTCGGAACAACCTTTTTAGTAAAAATATTTTTAACAAAACCTACTCCTCATTTCTCTTAATCACATTCTCCACTGCCGCCCATTTTGACGGCGTGTTTTTGGGAATTAAAATTATCACTTCGTCGCCGGGTTCACCTTTGAAAAAAGTCACCGGCGCGGTTAACACTTTCCATTTTTTTCCGCCGGACGCGACTGTCCAACCGCCTGATTCTGATTCTTCAAGCATTCCAACTATCCTATTCCGCTCAATCGGCCCGATTTGTTTGAAAAGAAAATTTCCCCGGGCATTGATAGTTAATTTCAAAATATCTCCTTCCACCAATTTTGATT
>JAHIRI010000077.1 GCA_018818855.1 Patescibacteria group bacterium | reverse complement strand
TGATTTAGACAATCTCCTGGCCGGACTTCAAAAATCAGATCTTATCGTTTTGGCCGCCCGCCCTTCAGTCGGCAAAACTTCACTCGCCTTGGATATCGCGCGAAATGTCGCCACAAAAGCAAAAATCCCGGTTGGCATTTTTAGCTTGGAAATGTCAAAAGAACAGCTTGTTGACCGTCTGCTTTGTTCTGAAGCCGGAGTTGATCTTTGGAAAATGCGTACCGGCAAACTTTCCGACCGCGACGAAGATGACGATTTTCCGCGCATCGGCCACGCCATGGGAACTCTTTCCGAAGCTCCGATTTTTATTGATGATTCAGCGACTTCAAATATCATGGAAATTAGAACTAAAGCCCGGCGGCTTCAAATTGAAAATGGTTTAGGTCTATTGATCATTGATTATTTACAATTAATGGAATCCCGCTCCCAGAGAACCGACAACCGCGTCCAGGAAATCGCGGAAATCACGCGTTCACTAAAAGGAATTGCCAGAGAATTAAATATCCCCGTGCTTGCCTTGTCACAGTTATCGCGCGCCGTCGAAGCGCGATCCCCTGCCATCCCGAAATTGGCGGATCTCCGCGAATCGGGTTCAATTGAGCAGGATGCCGACGTGGTTATGTTTATTTACCGCAAAGCCATGGATCGGAACTTCCGCGAAATAACGCCGGAAGAAAGAAATATCGCCGAAATCCATGTTGCCAAACACAGAAACGGCCCGACCGGAATTGTGAATTTATTTTTTGATGAGAATCGGGTGAGTTTTAAAAGTTTGGAACGCCACTCGGAAGAACAGCAATAAAAAAATGACCGGCATCAACTCATGCCCACTATTCCCGAACCACTCAAAAATCTCGTAGATCACTTTTCCCGCCTACCGGGCGTTGGGCCAAAAACCGCGCTCCGGTTTGTTTTTTATCTACTGAAACAACCAAAAAATGAAGTAGAAAAATTCGCCGCAATTCTCGGAGCAATAAAAAATCAAATGGCAACTTGCGGCATCTGCCAAAATTTTTCTGAAAAAAATCCCTGCGCGATTTGCGGCGACTCCCGGCGCGACCACGGAACAATTTGCGTCGTGGCCGAGTATCAGGATTTGCCGGTGATTGAAAATACCGGTATTCATAACGGTACCTATCATGTCTTGGGCGGAGTGCTAGATCCGCTCCACGGCATTACACCAGACCAGCTGAAAATTAAAGCACTTGTTGGGCGCATTCAAAATGCAAATGGAAAAATTAAAGAAATTATTTTGGCACTAAATCCCGATCTGGAGGGCGAGACAACAATGTTATATCTCACAAAACTTATAAAATCTTTTGGTAAAAATATAAAGATCACGCGGCTAGCCCGCGGCCTGCCGATGGGTTCAGACCTGGAATACGCCGACGAAGTGACGGTTTCCGACGCGCTGAAAGGAAGAAAAGAGATTTAAAAAAAATTAAAAAATCAGCCGTAGTAAGGCTGATTTTTATTTTATTATTTTACGCTCGTCACTTTAACCTTCGTATACATCTGTCTGTGCCCGGCTTTTCGGCGATAACGAACTTTTGGTTTGTACTTAATAATATTCACTTTTCTCGCCCGGCCTTGCTCCAAAATTTCCGCGCCGACTTTCGCGCCAGCCACGATCGGTTTTCCGACCTTCACATCCTTGCCATCTTCGTCGGCCAAAAGCAAAACTTCAAAATCAATTTTATCCCCGGCCGCTCCGGCGATTTTTTCAATTTTTAAAATTTCACCTTCTTTAACTTTATATTGTTTCCCGCCCGTTTTAATTACTGCA
This sequence comes from Patescibacteria group bacterium, assembly GCA_018818855.1. Classification (GTDB taxonomy): domain Bacteria; phylum Patescibacteriota; class Patescibacteriia; order XYB2-FULL-38-15; family XYB2-FULL-38-15; genus JAHIRI01. The sequence continues at coordinate 1,079 of JAHIRI010000077.1, read as the reverse complement.
AACATAATCTTCCTTTGAGTATTAAAAAATTAACATTCTACAATTTAACCACTAACCAAGAAATCTGTCAACATATTTAAGCCGCCTTCTTCCTTCTTTCAATTTCCTGATCAAGAATAGAGACAAACCCCCTTAGTCTGTCCAGGTCGGCGTGTCCTGCCCCAAGGCGCAGATTAGCCTCTTCAAATCTCTTTTTAGCGTCCCCTAAATCTTGCTGCAAATTAATTACGGCCAAATCATCCGCATCTCTTTCGGATCCCCTTGAATCCACGCGGTGCCGCTGCGTTTTTACCAAATCCTTTTCTATTTTTTCTATCTCTTTTAATACTTTTTTCCGGATGTCTCTTTGAGTATCATCATCTTCACTATATCTTTTTTCAAGATCTCTTGCTTGTTCAACGAAATACCTGCGAACCGCGGCAATATCTCCTCTGGCAAAAGCGTGTTTCGCCTCTACAGCACGTTGAAGTTCTTTTTTTGCTCTTCCTGACATATCTTTATCCAAATTTTTCTGCCTGTCTCTTTCAATACTGGAAAGCATCTCATCACTCCCGAGAAAATTTAAACTAAGATATTCTTCTCGGGGAATTGTTTTTTTTAATAAATTCCCCCTCTTATCTTTTTTACTCACAATTGCATCTCCCGTTTCCGGATTAAATCCCTCAATAACCCAATCGCCTTCAATTTCTCCCGATGATCTAATCACGATTGCGTTCTCCCCCTGTTTCTTTATTCGTCTTTCGGGCGTTGCCATCAACTCCTCTATTTTTCCAATTTGACTTTCTGCTCTCCCGACCGGAGTTTTGCGTTGCATAGAAGAAAAATTAAATTTTAATATCAACCTTATCCCCCACCTTAATCCCATTCTCTTTGGCAAAACCGGCATTAACTTCCAAAACATAATTCGCCGGTTCGCGCGGACTGTACGTTGATAAAAACTCCGCGGCCACAACCGGAAGATTTGGCGCGATATCAACTACCACGTCATTTTTTATCCAAATAATATCAATGGGAAATTCCATATCCTTCATCCAAAACGCCGGCTGGCCCGGCTCTACAAAAACAAAAATCATGCCATG
>JAHIRI010000076.1 GCA_018818855.1 Patescibacteria group bacterium | reverse complement strand
CGGACCAGGCGGCGGGCCGCATGTCAGAATTTTCCGTCAGGATGGAACGCCGATCGGAGGATTTATGGCTTATACCACAACTTTCCGCGGCGGAGTAAATGTCGCTGTGGGCGATGTTGACGGTGATGGTAAAAGTGAAATTGTCACTGGTGCCGGACCAGGCGGCGGGCCGCATGTCAGAATTTTCCGTCAGGATGGAACGCCGATCGGAGGATTTATGGCTTATACCACAACTTTCCGCGGCGGAGTAAATGTCGCTGTGGGCGATGTTGACGGTGATGGCAGAGCCGACATCGTGACTACCCCTGGTAATGGCTCAGAATCCATGATTAAAGTTTTTGATTCCAAAGGAAATTTGAACACGCAATTTTTGGCTTTTGAGAAAGAGTATAATAACGGCGTCCGTTTGGCGGTTGGTGATATTGATGGCGATAAGGTTGCCGAGATAGCCGTAAGTAAGATGAGTGGCAGTGGCGAGGTCAGAGTTTATGGTCAGTATATGACTTTGAAATTAAAGTTTTCACCCTTTGCCAATTTGGCCGGTGGAGTGACGCTCACCCTGGGAGATTTGGATGGTGATAAGGTTTCAGAAATTATTGTGGGCGCCGGACCGGGCGGCGGACCGCATATTAAAGTTTACAACAGCAAAGGAAATTTACGCGGCGAGTTTTTTGCTTTTGGTCAGGACTTTAGAGGAGGAGTAAATGTTGGGGTAATTAGGTAATTAAAGATTTAAATAAAAAAAATAAATATGGAAAATCTTGAAAAAAAGAATATTCTGGTAACCGGCGGCGCGGGGTTTATTGGTTCGCATCTTTGTGAAAAATTAATTAAAACCAGTCGAGTGATTTGTTTAGATAATTTTTCTACGGGCAATGTTTCAAATATTGATTTTCTTCTCCAGCATCCGGATTTTGTTTTTATTAGACACGATATTTGTGAACCTGTTGATTTTGAAACTCTTCCCGAGCTCGAGCGTTTTAAAGTGAAATTTCAAGGAATTGCTGAAATTTATCACTTAGCTTGTCCAACTTCAGCAAAAAATTTTGATAAATTTAAAGCGGCGACACTTGAAGCTAACTCCGTGGGAATGAAAAATGTTTTGGATTTAGCGGCGAAGTATAAAGCAAAAGTTGTTCATGCCTCATCGTCTGTGGTTTATGGCCCGCGGCAGGAAGATAAAGAATCTTTTAAGGAAGATACGCTTGGTTGCGTTAATCATCTTACGCCGCGCGGTTCCTATGATGAAGGAAAAAGATTTGCCGAAACAATGGTTGAAACGTATCGCCAGATGCACGGGCTTGATGCAAAGATCGCGAGAATTTTCAGAACTTACGGCCCGCGCGAAAGATTATTTGATGGAGAAATGGTTCCGGATTTTATTATTGATTCCCTGGATAATAAGGATTTGATAATTTACGGTGATGAAAGTTTTTCCACTTCACTTTGTTATGTTGATGATATTGTTTCCGGACTTATTAAACTTATGGCCGCGCCGTCTGATATTGGTCCAATAAATCTCGGGAGTAATGAAGATTTGAAAATTTTGGATGTAGCAAATAAAATCATTTCTATGACCGGCTCGGAATCAAAAATGATTTTTGAAAAACCGCTGCTCTTTATGACCGCTCTGGGTTTGCCTGACACAAGTCGGGCGAAAGAATTGCTGGGCTGGGTGCCGCTGGTTCGGCTTGAAGACGGCTTGCAAAAATCAATTGATTATACCCAGGCATATAAACCGCTTCTTAGACAGCAGGGCGTGGTTGATGAAAGATAAAAATCGAGTAATCAGTAATTGGTAAATAGTAATTAGTAATTTGGTATGAAAACAATTGCGATAATTCCCGCTTACAACGAAGAAAGAACGATCGCTGATGTTGTGATGGAAGTGCAAAAATATGTCAGTGAAGTGGTTGTAGTTGATGATGGTTCGGTTGATCACACCATTGAACACGCGAAAAGAGCGGGCGCGGTTGTCTGTTCTCATTTTTTAAATCGCGGCCAGGGCGCGGCGCTGGAAACCGGGAAAAGAGTAGCCCTTCTTCGCGGAGCTGATGTTGTTGTGACTTATGACGCGGACGGACAATTTGTCGCTGAAGAAATCGCTCATGTTATTCAGCCGGTGAGAGAAGGCCGGGCAGACGTTGTTTTGGGAGCTCGATTTTTGAAGTCTGAAATCCCGCCGATTAAAAAGTTTTTTTTGAGGGGGGCAACAATTTTCACTAGAATGACTTCGGGTCTAAAATTGTCGGATACGCATAACGGATTTAGGGCTTTTTCTCGCGAGGCGGCAAAAAAAATTACGATTGAGCAAAATCGCATGGCGCACGCCTCGGAAATTTTAGAAAAAATCGGACGGCATAGTTTACGCTATGAGGAAGTGCCGGTAACGGTTAAATATTTTTCGCCTCAAATTCGGCGCGGTCAGAGATTGCCTGATTATTTGAAAATTTTATTTGATTTATTCTTAGGAAAAAATATAAAGTAATTTTTATATGTTCATCCAGTATCTTTTGAGTTTTTTGATTTTGTTAATCATCTACCGCGTGGTTATAAAGTGGCGGCAGGGGATTTTAACATCTAGAGATTTATTTTTTTGGATCGGATTTTGGTTTGTAGTGGGAATAATAATTTTGTTGCCCGATACTACGAGCTTCATGGCAGATCTTGTCGGTGTGGGCCGCGGGGCTGATCTTGTTGTTTATCTTTCGATCGTTTTGATTTTCTATATTATTTTTCAGATGACGATTAAAATAGAAAAAATTGAAAGAAATATTACAAAAGTCGTCAGGACTGTGGCCATGAAAGACGAGACGGAAAACAACGGCCAGCAGATGACTGATGAAAAAAAATAGATTGTAAGTTAATTTATGCCAAGAGTTGCAGTTATTCTCATAAATTATAAAGACTACGCGAAAAAATATCTGCCGGAATGTATCGCGAGTCTACGTAAGCAAAGCTATCCCAAGGATAGCTTTAAGATTTTTATAGTTGATAATGCAACGTCAGCTGAAACCGAAAAATATTTGAGAGAAACTGCGCCGGAAGCGGAAATTATTTTGGAAGAAAAAAATACTGGGTTTGCTTTGGGAAGTAATTTGGCCATGCAAAAGGCGATAGATGCGAACTATGATTACATAGTTCTTTTTAATATGGACACAATCGCCGATCCGCGTTGGTTGGAAGAGTTAGTCACCGCGGCTGAGGCAGATAAAAATATTGGCGCAGTTCAATCATTAATCCGGCTTCATCCGGAAACGGAAAAAATTAATTCGTTGGGAAATGAGATGCATTTTTTGGGATTTGGATTTTGCGAAGGTTATGGAGAAAAAATTTCTGATTTAGAAATACCGGTCGCAAGACAGTTTTTCTACGCATCAGGAGCGGCTGCTATTTATCCTGCAAAAGTTTTGCGCGAAGTAGGGCTTTTCGATCCAGAATTTTTTATGTATCACGAGGATACGGATTTGTCCTGGCGGATTCGGCAGGCGGGATATAAAATAGTTCTTACAGAAAAATCAGTAATGTTTCATAAATATCAATTCTCCCGGAGTATTTTGCAGTTTTATTATATGGAGCGAAATCGGTTGATTATGATGTTTGAAAATTTTCGGCTTGGCACATTGATTTTAATTTTTCCGGCATTTTTCGTTATGGAGTTGGGACTGCTTTTTTACGCGGCGCTTCGCGGATTGTTTACGACAAAGTTGAAAGTTTATGGATATTTTTTCCACTGGAAGAATTGGCAACGGATGATTAAAAATAAAAAGACAAAGGTGAAGTTAAGAAAGGTGTCGGACAGGCAGTTGGCGAAATTAATTGTTGGGAAATTAGAGTTTCAAGAAATCGCCAACCCCATTTTAAAATATTTTGTAAATCCAGTCCTCAATGTTTATTGGAAGATTATTCGTCAGTTAATTTTTTGGTAAGTTATGAAAATCGCGATTGTCTCACCGGTTTTTCCGCCGTATCGCGGCGGAATTGGAACAGCGGCTTATACTGAAGCGCGGGAATTGGCGCGTCGCGGTCATGATATTTCAGTTTTTGTGCCGCGTCGGCCGGGAGAAAAAAATAAAGAACAAGAAAATAATTTCCGCCTTTTTCGCTTGAGGCCGTTTTTAAAATATGGCAACGCGGCTTTTCTTCCGCAACTTTGGTGGAAATTAAATGGCTTCGATGTAGTCCATCTTCATTATCCATTTTTTGGAGGAGCAGAAGTTGTAAGGGGAAAATTTAAATTAATAATAACTTATCATCATGATGTTGTGGGAAGCGGGTGGCTTGGAAAATTATTTCGTTGGCACACGAAAAATTGGATGCCAAAAATTTTGGGCCGGGCGGATAAAATTATTGTTTCCTCGTTGGATTACGCGAAAAATTCAAACACCAAAAATATTTTAGAAAAAAATCCGGAGAAGTTTTTTGAAGTGCCCTTTGGCGTGGATGCGGAAAAATTTACACCAGCCGAGCCGCGGCAAGATCTTGCGGAAAAATTTGGTCTGGCCGCAGGACGGACGGTTTTATTTGTCGGTGGTCTAGATCGGGCACATTATTTTAAAGGTTTGGAAGTTTTAATAAAAGCAAAAGCAGAAATTAAAAACGCAAAAATTTTAGTGGTGGGCGACGGCGATCTTCGGTCGCATTATGAAAAAATGGTAGAAGGATTGAATTTAGGCGATCAAGTAATTTTTGCCGGGTCGGTGGCGGCGGAAGATTTACCCAATTATTATAATCTGGCAGATGTTGTGGTTTTGCCTTCGCTTGATCAGTCTGAGGCGTTTGGCATAGTTTTAATTGAAGCGGCGGCATGTGGTAAACCAGTTATTGCTTCAAATCTTCCTGGCGTGCGGAGTGTAGTTGAATATGGTGTAAATGGATTTACAGTAATGCCGGGCAACGCCAAAGAGTTGGCAAAAAAAATAAACTATTTCTTAGATCATCCGGAAGAGGCGAAAGATTTTGGCAAGCATGGCCGGGAAATAGTTTTGGAAAAATATGATTTAAAAAAAGTGGGGGAGAAGTTGGAGAATGTCATTGCGAGCGCCGTAGGTGCGCGGCAATCTCATTCCGCTGATGACAATGGGATTGCTTCGTCGCTCGGCTCCTCGCAATGACCAAAAATATGAAAATTTGTCTCATCTCAAATTTATATCCGCCGATTTATCGCGGGGGAGCAGAGAAAATTGCCGAACGGGTGGCGCAAGGTTTAGCCGCCGCTGGTCATGAGGTTTTTGTTATTTCCACAAAACAGTGGTCTGGACGAAAAAGTTTTAAACCCGCCGCGACCGAAGAGAATGGAATAAAAGTTTATCGATTTTATCCGGCCAATATTTATTATTATCTGGATGGCCATAAACATAATGTTCTTTGGCGCGTGAAGTGGCATTTTTTGGATATGTTTAATTGTCACAGCCGCGCTGTCGTGAAAAAGATTTTAAAAGAAGAAAAACCCGATGTTGTAATAACGCACAATTTAATGGGAATCGGGTTTTTATTGCCGCGCATGATCCGCGGGCTTGGGATTAAACATATTCACACGCTTCATGATGTGCAATTGGCTGTGCCGAGCGGTTTGATTTTGAGGGGTAAAGAAAATAATTGGGAGCAAAGGACATGGCTTCGAAAAATTTATGAAGCCATTTGTCGGTTATTGTTTAATTCACCGGATGTCGTTGTTTCGCCGTCAAAATGGCTTTTGGATTTTTACGCGCAAAAGGGATTTTTCAAAAAATCAAAAAAAGAAGTGCTGCCAAACCCAGTGGAGCGGATTTATCCGGCCGGTATTCCGATGGATAACAGTATTTTAAAACTTCTATATCTTGGTCAGATAGAAGAGCATAAAGGAAGCTTGTTTTTAGTTGATGTTTTGAAAGAGATAGATATTGATTTTAAACTTCATATCGCCGGTGATGGATCGAAAATGGAGACGCTCAAAAAAATGGTCGGTCTAGATAGCCGATTTGTGATTCACGGAAAGTTGGTTGGCGAAGAAGCGGTGAAGATTTTTAATTTAGTTGATCTGACGGTTGTTCCGTCGCTTTGCTACGAAAATTCACCGAGTGTGATTTACGAAAGTTTAGCTGCCGGCGTGCCGGTTTTGGCCGCAAAAATCGGAGGCGTGGCGGAATTAGTGAAAGACGGTGAAAACGGATTTACATTTCGGGCCGGTAACGCCGAAGATTTAGCGCGTGTTTTAAAGCACGCCGCCGCAAGCCGCGACGAATTACAAAAAATGCGGCAAGTAGCCGCAAAGTCGGTAGAGGATTTTGGGATTGAAAATTATATCCAACAGCTAATAAAATATATTCCCTGAGCGTAGCGGAGCGGAGTCGAAGGGCCTTCGACAAGCTCAGGCCATAAATTTATTTCGCCTTCGGGTGGAGTTAAAAATAAAAAAAGCCACCAAGCGAGTTGGTGGCGAGTAGCCGTCGGAAGTTTTCCGACGGTTTTTTGTTTGAGTCTTATTTTAATTGATATTTGAAAATCCAAATTTTTCCGTTGCCGATTTCTATGGTTTCGTCGGCAGTGGGGCGAGCGGATTCTAAGATTTTATCTGAATCAGTCCAGTATTTATTTAAGACAAAATAGACTGTTTTTGCGCCGGTTAAATTGGCGGCTTCGGCAACTGTGGCGCGCGAGGGCGTTTGATAAACCATATCCAAATAATATTGATAAAGCGGATCGCCGGTCGGAATTGGATAATAAAAATATGGACCGTAGTATTTATTGAATCCAAATTCTCTTATTGCCGCGGCAGAAACGCTTTGATTAGCTAAAACAACATAGTCCGCACCGGCGGCATCTTCGTCAATTTTATGAACAGTATTTAAATCAAAAATTGAAACAGAATATCCGCGGTCGATCGGATAATCTTCGCCGTCGTCTTTGGGATAAGAGTAATAAAGAGAAAAAGTTAAAAATACGGAAAAAATTAAAATAAAAAAGAATTTCAGTCCGCGACTCTTGCCTTCCATCAACTTTTCAAAAAATTTATAAAGAGCAAAGAGAAAAAGGGGAATCAGAAAATAAAAACTTATTTCCAAAACGCGACCGGGATAAATTCCTTGCTCGTATTTGATGAGTGAAGGAAAATCAACAAAAAGTTTTAAGAGAGCGTAGTTTGTAATCAGGGCGGAAAAAGCAGTGAGGTATACTAAAACAGTTGGTAGAGTTTTTTTGAATAAAGAATAGCCGGCGAGCCCGACGGCAAGAAGGATAAAAGGAATAATCTCTCCATAGGTGTAGACCAAATCATAGAGGGGACGAAAATGATTTACCCAAATTGACATTGACCAGCCAAGCGCGCCAAGGAGATTTCCTGCGCCTGCGATCGTTTTTAAAGAAATAATTGAGGCCGGGCCTCTAAGTAAAAAAAGCGTCGCGAGAAAAACGAGAGGAATGGCCACGGCGGCAAGAATTGTACTCATTATAAAAACAACATGGCGGACAAATTCAAAAATTCCCTGCTGTTTTTTGAAAAAAGTAAAAACAGTGAGAAGGAGTAGAAAAATTAACGCAGGAATGCCAGCCAGAGGATGGGTTAAAAGTGTAACAAAGCCCAAAAACCAAAGAGCGGCGAGGGAAAATTCACGGCGCAAAACAAGAATGCCGAAGAAAATTATAATAAGAAGAAAAAAATTAGCCAGACCCTGCGGCGTTGTGACAAGGAAAGAAGTGAAGGGCAGAAGAAAAATAAAAAGGGCGGCCAAACTTGCGCCCGGAGTTTTGTTTCTTTCGGTAAACGGCCGAAGAGAAAAATAAATTGTGGCTGGAAGAAAAACAGAAATCAAGGTCGGCAAAAGCAGGCGATCCACCCAGACGACTGACGTGTGAAAAATTTTTGCCAAAAATACAACAAGCGAATATTGGCCTAGATAATAAAATGGTTTTGGTAAAATAAAACCCTGGGTGAGAATAATTTTTTCCGTGGCCTGGTGGATGAAAGGATCAAAGCCATAGCCGATACGGTAGACAAAAAGCGCGAGGGCGACTGTGACAAAAGTATGGGCGGAAATTAAAATTAAATTTAATCCTTCTTTTTGGCTTTTTAAAACAAAATATAGGAGAACGAGGGTGGCGGCAAAATAAGTGAGGAAAAAATCAAAAGGTAAAATTTTCCAGGGGCTGCGGATGGCCTCCACTGTGCCCCCGGCCAAAAGATAGCGGACGTTTAGAACCGTTAAAAAAATAAATGCCGCTAGAAGCAGCGTCGTCCGTAAAATATGAGGATTGATTTGGAGGGGATTGAAATGTTTTTCTGATTCAGGATGATTTCCAAAACGTAAAAAGGGGAGAAGGACAAACGGCGGGAGAAGGACAAGCGTTCCGAGCGCCAAAGGATTTAATTTATAAAAAAAGTAAATCAGGGCGCCAAAAAGAGAAAGACCGGCGATAAAAAATAAAAGTCCGTAGATAAATTTAAAAAGATCAGGCCGGCCGCGGAAGAGGATAAAACCCAGTAAAAATCCGTAAAAAATAAGGTAAGCCGGACCGAAGGTCAGGCCGATAAGCGGGCTTTCCCAAAGGAAAAAATTGCCGAGCAAGCCGACTATTAAAATCAAAGAAATGATGATACAATAAGGTAATCTGAGAGTCATTTGGTTAGCAAGTGAGATCTAGAAAATAGAAAGTAAAAAGACTTACTTTTATGTATTCTATCACAAAATGGATAAAGGAAAATAGGGCAGAGGCGGGGCTAATCTTTTTGGCAGTTATTTTTTTCTTTATTTATTCTTGGTTTTATTTAGGGACGGCGGCTGAATCGGCTAAGTTTAATTCGCCGGACGAAGCGGCTAATTATTTTTTTATAAAAAATTATGTTGCGGAGGGGTCGCTAAAAGTTTTTGAGCCGTTGAATCTTACGACCGGAGGGATAATCCATCCTCGAAGCATTACGACAGCGGGCGGAAATCTTATTCCCGGGAGTTTTCTCGGATTGATTTTAATTTATGGTTGGTTGGCAAAAATTTTTACGTTAGGTGTGATTTGGTGGCTCACGCCGTTTTTTGCCGGTGCGGCAGTTTTTTTTCTCTACGGAATTGTAAAAAGTATTTTTGACCGGCGGATTGCTCTTTGGTCTTCTTTTTTGCTTTTGGTTCATCCGGCCTTTTGGTATTACGCGAGCCGCGGATTTTTTCCGAATGTTTTATTTGTTTCATTGTTGCTCGCGGGGTTTTATTTTTTAGTGGGTCGTAAAAAACCGGGAACGGCATCTTGGAATTATGTTAATTTTGTTTTGTCCGGTTTGTTTTTTGGTTTGGCCATGGCTGTCCGGTTGTCAGAGGTAATTTGGGTTGGCGCGGCGTTGTTTTTATTATTTTTAATTTATAGAAAAAATTTAAAATGGTCTGAGGTAGCTATTTTTTTGTTTTCCGCGGGCGTAGCTTTTGTTCCAGTCTTTCTTTATAATCGGATGATTTACGGCGATCCGTTCACAACAGCTTATAATTTGGGGCAAGGTGCGGCGGTCGGCGGGGGAACGGCGTGGTTTGCTACGGCCTTGAAATTTATTTTTCCCTTCGGTCTCCAGATTAAAAATGTTTTGAAAAATTTCTCCACGTATTTTGTCGGAATGTTTTGGTGGTTTGCCATTCCCGCGGCTTTTGGCGCGTCAGTTTTTATAAAAAAATTGGTTGCCGGAAAATTGGATAAAAAAATTATAGTTTATTTGTCGCTCGGCGGATTTATTTCTTTGTTTTTATTTTTGTATTATGGCAGTTGGTTTTTTTATGATAATCCGGCGAAAGAGGCGTCGATCGGAACATCTTACGCGCGCTATTGGCTGCCGATTTATATTTTGTCATTGCCGCTCGTTGCGTTTACTCTTATAAAGTTGGTTGATTTTATCCGCCCCCTGAAAGAAAAATTTTTTGCCGCCCTGCTTTGTTTAATTTTTATTCTTTTTGGAGTGAATCTTACATTTTTTGATAAAAATGACGGATTGGCTTATATTTATAAAAATGTTTGGGACTATGCCGCGATTGCCGAAACGGTGAACGTGACAATTCCTTCAGAAGCTGTGATCATTGTCGACCGCGCTGACAAAATATTTTTTCCGGAGCATCGGGTAATTACTCCGCTTCGCGAAGAAAGCACCTACACCGCAATTCCCGAGCTCGCAAAAATTTTGCCGCTTTATTATTATGGTTTGCCTTTGGCGGAAAAGGAAATGGATTATCTTTATGACGGCAGAATAAATCGTGAAGAAATAGAAATAGTTGAAATAAAAAATTTCGGGGCGGAAACGCTTTATCAATTGAAGTATTTAAAATAGATTATGTTTTCTTTTTGGCATAAATTTATTCGCGTGATTTTAATCTTTATTCCCATTATTACTTTTGGGTGGCTTGCTGCAAAAGCGATTGCGCCGAACGGAAGAATGGAGGCGACTTATGATATGGCTCGCGAGTCACCGTTTGTTTCCAAACTTTATCCAAAGGATCGTGTTTCGGAGATTAAACAAGATGCCGACCAGGAAGTTTATCGGGTTTTAAAAGATGAGCCAGTTTATTTTGATTTAAGTCCAAATAGCAATTTCTCGGAAGTGGCCGTGACAATAAGATATAAAAATTCAAGAGATGTGCCGTTTAAGTTCGGCGGTCTTGCAGATAAAGATTCTTGGGTTTTCGATTTTCGGGAATTGCCGCCGACTGCCGGAGCTCTTCAGACAAAAACGGAAATTTTTGAATTAGGGAAACTTTCTCCCGAAGGGAAAAAGTTTAGGTTTGGATTTTCCGCGCCAGGATTTTTAGCGGGCGATATTCAAATTTATAAAATTAGAGCACTTTTTATTCGGAAGCCAATGACAGAAAAAGAAGTAGCCAACAGGGTTTTAGAGGAGATAATTGAACGACTGAATATAATTTTATGACAATAAAAGAATTTTTTTATAGAATTTTCAGAGACGCGTTTGTGATTTCTTTTATCACCCTTACTATTTTTGGTCTTTTGGAGTGGTTTGAGCCGGGGTTTGTAAGTTTTTATATCAGCTTTAATTTACTCTTGATAATTCCATTAATTTCTGGTATCCTGACAATACTATTAGATAAACAAAAAATTAAAGAATAAAAATATGGATTGTATTTTTTGCAAAATAATTAATGGGGAAGTGCCATCGGTAAAAGTTTATGAAAATCATAAAACCGTGGCATTCTTGGATATTAACCCGGCAAATCCCGGACATACGCTTGTTGTGCCTAAAGAGCATTTTGAAAATTTGCTTGACGGCGGCGATGAAATTTTGAAAGAGATAATGCTTACGATAAAAAAAGTTGCCCAGGGAATTACGAAAGCACTTGATTTGAAGGGTTTTAATGTTGGGCAAAATAACGGCGCGATCGCCGGCCAAGTTGTGCCGCATTTGCACTGGCATATTATTCCGCGGTTTGAAAATGATGGTTTAGAGCCATGGTCCAGAAAAGAATATAAAGAGGGGGAAATGGAAGAAATCGGGGAAAAAATTAAAAAAGAAATTGTATGAACGAACAAGATTTGAAAATTATAAAATACGATTTATATTGGGAGTTGATTCGTGGAAGACGGTCAAACAAAGGCAATCGTTGGTTTAATTTTTTGTGGCCGACTGATGAAGAGATTGATGAATCGTTTACACCCAAATTTGCTTATTTAAATTACCTTGGTCCCGGGGATGTGGCCGGCAATCATTATCACATTACAAAAGGAGAATTTTTTTGCCCGATGGGTCCGATGGAGCTTTATTTGGAAGATCCTAAAACCGGAAGAAAAGAAAAAATAGAGATGTCGCTCGGAGATAAAGAAAAATATACGATGTATTATGTTCCAACGGGAATTGCTCATGCAGTACGAAACCCAGGAAATGATTTTTCTCCTTTGGTTGTCTTGAGTGGCGAGTCACTATCTTCAGAGAAGACAATTGAATATAAAATTATATGAAAAGATACAAAAAATTAAGTGAAGAAATTTTGCACAAAAATCCGTGGTGGACTTATAAACACGATAAATTCCAATTGCCAAACGGAAAAGAGGGGGATTATTATTATTTTGATAATCCCGGCGGGAGTATGGTCGTGCCAATTTTGGACGACGGGCGGATTATTCTGGTGCGGCAATATCGTTATCTTTTTGATAAGGACGGTATAGAATTTTGTGCGGGTGGTATTGAAGATGGACAAACTCCCGAGGGGGCAGCCCGAGCTGAACTTGAAGAAGAAACCGGTTATCAGGGAGATTTGAAATTTATTGGAGAGTTTGCCTCTTCGCAAGGTTTTTCAAAAGAATTAGTAAGAGTTTTTTTAGTAAAAAATTTAAAAAAAGAGGAAAGTCATCCAGAAGAAACAGAAGAAATTGAGATTTTATTAAAGACGCCGGAAGAGATTGATAAAATGATTGAAAGTAACGAAATCTGGGGTGGCGAGACCATGGCCGCTTGGGCGATGGTGAGAAAATATTTTAAATAATTTTAAGAATGTCTTTGCGAGCGAAGCGAAGCAATCTCATAACGGTGGGATTGCCACGTTGCCCGACTAAAGTCGGGACTCCTCGCAATGACAAAATGTAGATATGAATTTATTAGTTTGTGGAGGCGCCGGATTTATTGGATCAAATTTCGTCCGGCAAATGTTAAAAAAATATCCGGATTACAAAATCGTAAATTATGACAAGCTGACTTACGCCGGAAATCTGGATAATTTGCGTGATGTAGAAAATAATCCGAACTATACTTTTGTCCAAGGAGACATTTGTGATTTGGAAAAATTAAACCAAGTTATTACCGAGCATAAAATCAATCACGTCATAAATTTCGCCGCTGAAACGCACGTTGACCGCTCCATCCACGGCGGCTGCAAAGATTTTGTGATGACAAATACTCTTGGTGTGCAGATGATTTTGGATGCGGTGCGAGTCAATAATATAGAAAAATTTGTAAATGTTTCAACTGATGAGGTCTACGGCGCGCTCGGGCTTGATGATGATAGAAAATTTACTGAGTCAACTCCGGTTTTACCGAATATGCCATATGCCGCGGCCAAAGCAGGCGGAGATTTGATGTGCAACGCGTATTTTGTTACGCATAAAGTTCCGGTTGTCGTGACGCATTGCTCCAATAATTACGGGCCATATCAGTTTCCGGAAAAAATAATTCCGTATTTTATTTTTCGGCTGTTCGGGGGAGAAAAAGTTCCAGTTTACGGCGACGGACTTTATGTTCGCGACTGGATTTATGTGACTGACCACGCCGCGGCGCTAGATTTGTTGCTCCATAAAGGCGTGCCGGGTGAAGTTTACAATATTGGCGTTGACAATGAACGTAGTAATATGGAAATTACCAAAATGATGCTAAAGATTATGGGCAAGGGTGAAGAAATGATCGAACACGTGACTGATCGGCCGGGGCATGATCGGCGCTACGCAATTGATGCGGCAAAGATCATGGCTTTGGGATGGAAGCCGGAATATAGCCGAGATAAATTTGAGCAAGGATTGAGGGAAACGGTGGATTGGTATTTGGCGAATAAGGAATGGGTTGGCAAAATACAAAAAAGAAAAGAAGAATTAAACCCGCATATAAAATAGTATGGAAAAAGAATTTAAAGTTTTTGAATTAAAGAAAATTGAAACGCCAAAGTTTATAATGAGTCCAATGGAACTTAAAGAGTATATTGATTTTCCCGTGAAGCGCGTTTATTTTATTACCAAGCCCATGTCGCCGACCGGCGCGCATTGCCATAAAGTCGAAGAGGAATTATTTGTTATGATTCAGGGAACTTGCACGGCGGTAGTTGATAAGGGCCAGGGGGTTGAGGAAATTCCGCTTGTTGGTCCAACCGGCGCGATGTACGTCCCGAATTTTGTTTGGCATCATTTTAAAGATTTTTCTCCGGACGCCATTCTTTTGGCGCTTTCATCTACAAACTATAATCCCGACCGGAGCGACTACATTGAAGATTATGAAGAATTTAAAAAAGTGAGCCCTTATTATTAAGCGAGTGAGTGAAATCAAAAATGAAGTTTTTGAATTTCCGAACGAGCGAAGATAACACGAAGTATTATCAGGGTGCAAAATAAAAATTAATTATAAAAATATGGAAGAAGGTTTGGGGTTCGAAAGAATACAGGACGATTTGCACGAAAAACAAAAAATACAAGATCGAGTTTTAAGTTTAAAGGGAATGATTTTGAGGGGCGGAAGGCAAGGTCGGGACGCCGAAAAAGTCTTGATTAGGGAATTTGGTCAACAAGCAGTGGGTTTAATTGTGGAATTACAGAGAGAAGCGAAAAAAAAGAAAAAATAGAGAGTTGATTTTAGAAAGGCGGCCGGAAAGGCCGCTTTTTTGATATTGACATTTTTCATTTTGTAATTTAACCTATCAATATCAACAAGAAGCCAAGGGGGCTTCAGGGAAGGAAGGGAAGAGATGCCGGAAGTGCAGGAACTTGGTGGTGGGTGGCAGTGGAATCCCGAGACGAGGCAGCTCGAACGGGCCGACGGCAAGTTCTTCGCCGTCCGGGTCGGCGAGGTCGGCCCCGAAGGCGGCAAGAAGTGGATCCAGCCGCTCGTGCTCCAGGAAGGAGGCGATCCGGACAAGGTCATCGGCGCGGTGACGCTCAAGGTTTGCGGCACGAAGATCAAGGTGGTGCGGCCGTGGCGTCCGGGCGCCGGCAAGGAAGTGCTCGAGGCTGATCGCAGCTCGGTCTCCAAGGGCGAAGTGCCCGCGGTCGAGCCCATCGGCTACTTCCGGCCCGACTCGGCGCGCATGACCGGCAAGGTCGGCGTGGTCGTTGTTCGGCTCCATGCCGAAGATGGCGGCAATTGGATGGGGCTTGCCGACTTCATTTACGAGACTGAGGACGGTATGGCGCTCGCGGCTCTGTGCAAGGCCGGGCTGTAGATCGATCATAGGAGGCGAGCTATGGCGAGGAGACGCAAGAAGAGGAGAGCAGTGGTGGAGAGAGATCTCCCCACGATCCAGAGGAAGAAGAGGGAGATCGCGCGAGCGATTCTTTCCGCCGAAACTCAGCGGGAGGAAGATCGGCTCGTGAGGGAGTGGGATATTCTCTCTGCCGATGAGCGGCGTGTCATGATGGCCGAGGAGGCGCAAAAGGCCAGATCGGCCAAGCCGGTGGAACACACGTCGATCTGATCCGGAGAAGAACAAGGAGGACAACCACACCGTTTTTTGCAGCACCCGCTGTGGAGAACGGTGTTTTTTTATTTATGGACAAGGATTGACGAAAAGCAGTGTTTTTAGTAAAGTAAATAGAGTAGTAAATGTTTAAATTTAGCTTATTTATGAAGGTTCTAATCATTGGATCAAAGGGAATGCTGGGCCAGGAATTGGCGCGGGAATTTGCGGAGAATGGCTACGAAGTGACAACCTGGGATAAGGAAGAAATTGATATTACAAAAAAAGAAGAGGTCAGCAAAAGAATCTCCGATTTGAAGCCGGAAATTATTGTTAATGCCGCGGCGTACAACGCAGTGGACAAAATTGAAGAAGGGGAAAAGGATTTTGCTGATCAAGTTAATGGATATGCCGTTTTGAATTTATCCGAGGCAGCTGAAGCCGTTGACGCAATTTTTGTTCACTATGGTACCGATTATATTTTTGATGGAAAAGAAATTGACGGGTACAAGGAAGACGCCATGCCAAATCCGCAGAGCTTGTATGCCAGTTCAAAATTGTTAGGCGAACAACAAATTAAAAATAAAAAATATTATTTAATTAGAACTTCGCGGCTTTTTGGAAAACAGGCGCAGAGTGTTGGAGCGAAAAAAAGTTTTGTTGATGTAATGTTAAAATGTGCCGAAGAGAAAGATTGTTTGGAGTTAGTCGATGAAGAAGTGAGTTCTCCGACTTATGTTTGCGATTTGGCGCATCGAACAAGAGAGATTATTGAATGGAAAAAACCATTTGGTATTTATCATGTGACAAATGAGGGTTCTTGCACTTGGTATGGCTGGGCCAAGAAAACATTTGAATTATCCGGCAAAAGTGTTAAGTTAATACCGGTAGGCGCGGATAGATTTCCAAGGCCTGCCAAAAGACCAAAATATTCAATACTGATAAATACAAAATTGCCGCCAATCCGAAAGTGGGAGGAAGCGTTGGCAGATTATTTAAAAACAAAATAAAATTTATGAAAGCTTTGATTACGGCCGGAGGGAGAGCGACGAGATTGCGGCCGATTACCTATACAATTAATAAGCATCTAATTCCCATTGCCAACAAGCCAATGCTTTTTTATGCATTGGAAAAAATTGCTGAGGCGGGGATCAAAGAAGTCGGTATCAATATTAATCCCGGTGAAAAAGAAATTCAGCCGGTAGTTGGTGATGGCAGCCGCTGGGGTTTAAGAATTTCATATATTGAGCAAGCTGGCGGCCCGAAGGGGTTGGCTCATATTGTTCGAAATGCAAAAGATTTTTTAGGGAATGAACCGTTTATTTTTTATCTCGGCGATAACATTATTTTGGGAAGCATTAAAAGATTCGTAGAAAAATTTTTAAATGACCGGTTAAATGTTCTTCTTGCGTTTGCCCGCGTGAGCGATCCTGAAAGATTTGGTGTGCCAGTGATCCGGGACGGAAAAATTATTCGCGTTGAAGAAAAGCCGGCCAGGCCCCAGAGTAATTTTGCTCAGACCGGGATTTATATTTATGATCAGCATATTTTCGATGCAGTGGAAAATATTTCGCCGTCGGATCGCGGTGAATTTGAAATTTCTGACGCCAACACTTATTTGATTGAAAAAGGTTTTAATGTTGGATATGAGGAAATTACCGGTTGGTGGAAAGATACGGGAAAACCGGAAGATTTGCTTGAAGGAAATCAGTTGATTTTGCATGATTTGAATGATATAAAAAATGAGGCCAATATGGCCCCAGGAGTAATTATTCAAGGAAAAGTAAAAATTGAAAAAGGAACTTATATTGGGGGGAGATCGTTGATTCGCGGTCCGGTCGTGATTGGGAGAAATTGTATGATCAACGACAGTTATATCGGACCATACACTTCAATCGGCAATAATACAAAAATCACAAATACGGAAATTGAACACTCAATTGTTTTTGATAATGCAGAAATAAAATGCGGCAAAAGAATCGTTGATAGTTTGATCGGTCATAACGCGGTTGTTGCTTCTTCGTGCGACAGTTTGCCGCTCGGCCACAAAATGATAATTGGTGATAACTCAGTGGTGGAATTGTAAATGTTCAGCAAATTATTTTAATACGGGAGTTCAAAAACTCCTTTTTTGTTTCCGATGACGCCGGAAAAATAAATGCTTTGTTTGGCTGAATCAATAAAGAAATTATTAATTTCTCCCGGAGCTATGAGATCAATTACATTTCTTTGATCGCGTTCGTCAAGTTCAATAATTTTTACAGCCCCGCCTAAAAGAGCGGCAATATAATTTTCATTAACCCAATCTACTTTTTTTATTTCCTGGCTGTAGCGGCTGATAAGTGTTTTTTCTTCGGTGGAAAAATTATAAATCCAAATTTCAAAGTCAGTGGTGTAGAGAAGTTTTTTCACGTCAGATGACCAGGCCGCCTGATCGGCTTTTGTTTCAAAGATAACATCCAGCGAAGTCGGTTTGACTACTGAAATATTTTTTGTTTTTTTATCTAAAACGGCGACCGCGCCGGAATATCCGGTTGCGACGTCAAGATCGGGGAGGAGATTGGCATCGGCAATATTTATAGGAACGCCGGAGAAAGTAAAATAAAAATCAGAAAGTTTTTGGTAAACAGAAATTTCATTGGTTTCAGTATTTATCATTATATATTTGTGTGAGTCAGTCGCGTCGGAAAAATTAACCGTAAGTAAAACTTTTTGGTTGTCATTACTCCATTCTAAATTTACAATATCATTTTTTCCCTCGGAAATTCTATAAATCAGACTGCTTTTGTTATTTTTGAAATTCAGAAGCCAAACTTCATCCCCGGTTTCTTTTTTATCCAGGTAAATAATTTTTTCTTTATTGGGCGCGAGACTGAATAGTTCAGAATTGTTTTCTACAACTTCGGCGGGTAAAAGTTTTTCAAAGAGAGTGATGTTTTCCGCAAAAGTCGTAAGGCTACTTTCTATGGGCAGGTTTTTTTGCCAGGGATAAAAATTTTCTTTTTCGATTTTAATGGTGTAGTCGTTGGGAAAAAGATTTGTGATTCTCGCCGGCGTTGTTTCTTTTCTTAATTCACCGTTTAGATAGATTTTTGCTCCCAGAGGACTTGATTTCAAAATTAAAATTCCAGTTTTTTGGAGCTTATTTGTTTGAAAATTATAACGATATCCGGTGGTGTAGAGGATTACAATCGGAGTGACGATGAGAAAGATTGCGATAAACGAAATGTAGACGATGCGGCGATAAGGAAGAGTCATTTTGAGGGATTGTTAATTGGGAATTATTTAAAGAAATTAGCTTGATTTTTTTGTTATAAAAAGTTAAACTATTGTAATATGTCCAAATTTATCATTAGAGGAGGTAAACAATTAAACGGGAAAATAGAGGCGAGCGGTATGAAGAACGCGGCGACTCCAATTATCGCGGCGACTCTTTTAACTCCGGAAGAATGCGTGATAGAAAATGTTCCAAAAATTTCCGACGTGATGAGAATGCTTGAGATTTTAGAGAGCTTGGGAGCAAGGGTGGCGTGGACCGGGGATCATGAAGTAACAATTTGTACCAGGGATGCCGATATAAAATTACTTGATGAGAAGTCCGTGAAGTGCATGCGTTCATCAATTTTATTTTTGGGGCCGATGCTCGCTCGGTTCAAAAAAGTTACGATTCCGGAACCGGGCGGTTGTATTATCGGCAACCGGCCGCCGGACACTCATTTTTATGCTCTAAAAAAATTGGGCGCCAAAGTGGAGAGGACTAACGGTCATTTTCATTTAGAAGCGAGCACTCTTAGTGCCACACTTATTATTTTACCAGAATTTTCCGTTACGGCAACAGAGAATCTTTTGATGGCCGCTTCTTTGGCCGAGGGCGAAACAGAAATACATTTGGCCGCTGCCGAGCCGCATGTTCAGGATTTGATAAAATTTTTGGGGAGTATGGGGGCAAAAATTTCCGGCGCGGGTTCACATACCCTAAAAATTTCCGGCGTGGAAAAATTGCACGGCGCGCGCCACACCTTGATTTCCGATCAAATTGAAATCGGAACTTTAGCCGTAGCCGCGGCAGTTACCGGAGGTGAAGTCCAAATTGAAAATGTCATACCAGAGCATCTTGAAATAATTTTATTAAAATTGCAAGAGGCGGGAGTGAAATTGGAGGTTGGTGAAAATTTTTTGAAAATTAAACCGTCAGATAGTTTGCGCGCTTTTCGTTTGCAAACTATGCCATATCCCGGTTTTCCGACTGATCTTCAGGCGCCGTTTGGAGTTTTGGCTACGCAGTGTAATGGCACGACTTTAATTGCCGACCCGCTTTTTGAAGGAAGGATGGGTTACATTGGAGAGCTTGTGAAAATGGGGGCGAACGCGATTGTTGCGGACCCTCATCGCGTCATTATTACTGGACCAACTCCGATGCGCGGCCAAGAAATAAAAAGTTTTGATTTGCGCGCCGGTGCGACTTTGATTATTGCCGGCTTAATTGCGTCGGGTGAGACAGTAATTAATGAGGCGGAAATTGTTGACCGCGGCTATGAAAGAATTGATGAGCGGCTCCGGGAACTTGGCGCGGATATTAAAAGAATTTAATTTAAATTTTTATATATGGATATAAAATTAGAAAAGTACAAGTTTGTTTTTAAATATACTGCATTTTATGTAGTAATAGTTTTAGTGCTCGGCGGATTTTTGGGCGGCATGGCGCTCGGAGCGCGTCAGGGAAAAGCCGGAGCGGAAAAAGAATTTTACGGCGGAGAAGTTAAAAACACAGAAAAAATTCCGGATTATTTATCCAAGGATGTTGATTTTAATCTTTTTTGGGAAGTTTGGAATTTAGCAAAAACCAATTATGTTCATCAGCCCGTGGCTGACACACAACTTTTCTATGGAGCTCTTTCGGGAATTGTTTCTTCGCTTGATGATCCGTATTCTGTTTTTTTTGATCCAAAGACCGCATCAGATTTTAAACAAGAATTGGAAGGGACTTTTTCCGGAATCGGCGCTGAGCTTGGCATAAAAAATAATCAACTAACAATTATTGCGCCATTACCCGAAACGCCGGCTTCTCGAGCCGGACTTATGGCGGGTGATAAAATTTTATCTATTGACGGCGAGGACACAACCGATATGTCGTTGGATTATGCCGTGAGTATTATCCGCGGGGAAAGAGGGACAGACGTCACTCTAACAATTTGGCGGGAAGGTTGGGAAAAAACAAGTGATATTAAAATTACGCGCGATAAGATTGAGGTGGCAAGCGTAAAATGGGAGATGAAAGATGATATTGCCTACATTGAAATAAATCATTTTAACGAAGACACAGAAAGAAGATTTAATCAGGCCGCGATAGAACTCCTCGCGAAAAATCCCAAAGGTTTGATTTTAGATTTAAGAAATAATCCCGGAGGATTTTTGAATACGGCGGTGGAGGTGGCCGGGGAATGGGTAGAAAATGATATTGTTGTGGTTGAGCAGATGGATGATGGAGTAAAAAACGAGGAACGTTCGAGCGGTCTTGCGAGATTTGCCAATTTGAAAACCGTGGTTTTGGTAAATCAGGGTTCTGCCTCGGCTTCGGAAATTGTCGCCGGAGCGCTCCAAGACTATGGTAAGGCAACGCTCGTTGGAGAAAAAACTTTTGGCAAAGGCTCGGTGCAAACTTTGGAACCGCTCACCGACGGATCGGCGGTAAAAATTACCGTGGCCGAATGGCTGACGCCAAAAGGCAGGCATATTGATAAAGAGGGAATTGCCCCGGATATAGAAATAAAATTAACTGAAGAAGATTACAACGCTAACCGTGATCCGCAGATGGATAAAGCAGTTGAAATTATAAATAATCAGGCGAAATAAAATACAAAAAGAGGCCGCATTGCCTCTTTTTCATTTTTTGAAAAATTAAACTGTTGTACTGACGAAATTAGCGGCACTACTGACTCTTCTTGCGTTTAAGGTGTGAGTGCAGTCCGGCTCATGGGCGCCGCATTTAGCACAAAGATACCAGTCGCAGGCGCGGCAGGTTGAAGAAAATCTTCCATCAATTTGTTCGCCGCAATTCCAGCAATGGGTAATTTCCCATTCGTTTCCGCAAGACTGGCAGGCCATTGTATTTCGAAGCAACCCCTCACCGCGAGTGGCTCGTTCTCCGCAATAGCACAAATCTTGGTCCATAATATTTGTATTTAAATTTCCACAATTTATTATAATCCTTTTTTATGACGAGAAGATGAAGAGTGGGTTTGTGCGATAATTTAGGAAGTGGTAAAATAATAGAAATTTAAAATAAACGTCAAAAGAAAATAGGGGAAAGGTAAATTAGTTATTTTGTTAGTTTGTTTTCTGTTATACTATATTGATATGAAAGTTATCCTTTTAAAAAATGTGGATAAAGTTGGAAAAGTAGGAGAGACAAAAGAGGTGGCCGAAGGCTACGCCCGAAATTTTTTGATACCAAAAGGGTTGGCGCGGCTGGCTACGGTCGGGGTAGTGTCGGCAATTGAGGCAAAGACAAAAGCGGCGGCGGAAAAAGTTATTCACGAAGGAAAAAGGATGAAGAAAATGGCTAAAGAACTTTCTGGCGTGGAAATAAAAATCGCGGCAAAAGTCGGCGAGGGCGGAAAACTTTATGGATCAGTTGGAGTAGAGGACGTGGCGCGTGAATTGAAAAGAAAGGGTTTTGCGGTGGAGTCTGGCCAGCTCAAAATGGACAAACCCATTAAAGATGTCGGCGGACATGAAATTGTGGTAAAATTAGGAGGAGGGTTGGAGGCGAAATTGTTGGTGAGGGTGGTGGAGAAAAAATAGTTTTTAATAATTTAGAATTTAAAATTTATAACCTTGGTATGCGGGTTATAGATTTTAAGTTGTAAGTTTTAAGATATTATGTCTAAATTTATTTTTGTCGTGGGCGGCGTGATGTCCGGGGTAGGGAAAGGAACGGCTTCGGCCTCCATCGGAAAAATTTTGCAGGGAAAAGGTTTTCGCGTGACAGCCGTGAAAATTGATCCTTACATTAATGTTGATGCCGGAACAATGAATCCAGTTGAACATGGAGAAGTTTTTGTCACCGAAGACGGTCTTGAATGTGATCAGGATATAGGTAATTACGAGCGGTTTTTGGACGAAAATATTTATTCCGATAACTACATGACAACCGGCCGGGTTTATCAGACGGTAATTGCTAAAGAAAGAAATTTGGAATATGGCGGAAAGTGCGTCGAAGTTGTGCCACATGTTCCGGAAGAAGTAATTAGAAGAATTCGCCGCGCAGGGAAAAAGGCAAAAGCGGATTTTGTTATTGTAGAAGTTGGCGGCACGGTCGGAGAATATCAGAACGTTTTATTTTTGGAAGCGGCGAGAATGCTTCATCAGCGGCGTCCGGATGACGTCCTTTTTGTTTTGGTGAGTTACTTGCCGATTCCGTCAAAAATCGGGGAAATGAAAACCAAGCCGACTCAACAGGCGACTCAACTTTTAAACTCAGCGGGAATCCAGCCGGATTTTATTTTGTGCCGGGCCGAGCGGCCGATTGACGAGCCGAGAAAAAGAAAAATTTCAATTTTTTGTAATGTGGACAAACGGGACGTTATTTCCGCGCCAGACATTGATTCAATTTACGAAGTGCCGCTTAATTTTGAAAAAGAGCAGCTGGGTCAGAGAATTCTTTCAAAATTTTACATGCGCGCTCGGCAAAAAGATTTGGTGGAGTGGCGGAAACTTATCAAAACCATTAAAACGGCGAAAGGCGAGGTGCGCGTCGGAATTGTCGGAAAATATTTTACCACCGGTGATTTTGTTTTGTCTGATGTTTACATCTCCGTGATTGAAGCGATTAAACATGCGTCTTGGGCGCATAATCGTAAACCGATTTTGACTTGGTTAAATTCTGAAGAATATGAAAAAGATTCGTCTAAACTTAAAGATTTAAAACAACTTGACGGGGTAATCGTTCCGGGCGGTTTTGGTTCGCGCGGTGTGGAAGGAAAAATTAAAGCGATCCAATATTGTCGAGAAAATAAAATCCCTTATTTTGGATTGTGTTACGGCATGCAGATGGCAGTAGTGGAATTTGCGAGGAATATTTGCGGGCTCGCGGATGCCAATACAGCGGAAATCAATCCAAAAACAACAAATCCGATCATCCATATCATGGAAGATCAGAGTGATTTGGTAAAAAATAAAAAATATGGCGGGACTATGCGGCTTGGCGCGTACCCCTGCGTTTTAAATAAAAAATCCTTGAGTTATAAAGCTTATGGCCAGAAAAACATTTCCGAACGTCATCGCCATCGTTATGAATTTAATAATATCTATCGCGATCAATTTGAAAAAGCGGGATTAGTCATCGCCGGTACTTCACCAGACAACAGTTTAGTAGAAATTATTGAAGTTAAAGATCACCCGTTTTTTGTTGGAGTACAGTTTCATCCTGAGTTTAAATCAAGGCCGCTGAACCCACATCCGCTTTTTAAAGAATTTATTTCCGCTTGTTTAAAGTATCGCGGGTAATTTTGGGGGAGGGGGTTGACTTTATTTTAAAAATATGGTTTTATTAAAATCCATGAAACGTTTAATTTTTCCGATAATCTCAATTTTATTTCTCGCCGGCTGTGGATTACAGCCGACGCTTATTAATAATCAGGAAAATCAAAACAGTGAACCTTTGATTAACACTAATACAAGTGTAAATACAAATGTAAACGAGAACACTAATAGCGCACAAAAACAAGTTCCAGCAACTAATGTAAATGTAAATACAAATGCTGACAAGACTACGCCGGAGCTGACTTTGCCGGAAAAATTTGATATCAAAGTAGCTTTTGCTTCGCAGGCACCGCTTGGCGATTGGAGTCTCCCGTATCAAGAGGCCTGTGAAGAAGCATCAATGATCATGGCGGCGAAATATTTTAAAAATGAAAAATTAGACGCCAACATCATGGATCAAGAAATTTTGAAAGTAGTGAAGTGGGAAGAAGATAATGGTTACCCACTAGACTTGACTGCAGCGCAAACCGTTGAAGTGCTTCAGAAATATTTTGGCCTAAAAGCATATTTGGATAAAATGGTATCAGAACCAGAGATCAAAAAAAATCTAGTAGCGGGTAATTTGATTATTGTGCCGCTTGCCGGGCGGGATATTGGCAACCCATTTTATCATCAGCCTGGACCGCTCTACCACATGCTTTTGATCCGCGGATTTGATGAGGATGAATTTATTACAAATGATCCGGGAACAAAACGCGGCGAGGCATATCGTTATTTATATGGCGACTTGCTTTGGGCGGTGCATGATTGGGTGGGCGGAGATCGCGAGTTTCAGGACCCGCGGCCAGAACCGGACATGAGAACGGGCGCGCGGGTAATGGTTGTTGTGGAAAAATAAAATATAGATAACAAAAGAAGGCCGAGATTGGCCTTCTTTTTTGTAGATTTTTACATTTATTTAGGCATGACGTTCACAATTTTAGTCATGCGCAAATGTCCGTCAAATTTGGTTTTCTTTCTGGTAGAGAACTTGACCAACCCGTCGGCAACTGAATATAGGGTGTCATCACTACCTCGGCGAACATTTTTCCCGGCATGGATTTTTGTTCCGCGTTGGCGGACTAAAATACAACCAGGATGAGCCATTTGGCCTTCGGTCATTTTTACGCCTAGCCGTTGAGCTTGTGAATCGCGGCCTAAACTAGTAGAACCGCCTGCTTTTTTATGAGCCATATTTTAGTTTATAAGCTAATAAGCTGATAAGTTAATAAGTTCCCAGTTGTTTTGTATATTACCAAGGCGTCCCGAGGTTGTCAACCCCATTTTAGCGCACTGCTTGAATTTAAAGCACAAATGAATTATAATTGGAAAATGGAGGATTAAGTCTTAAGGGTAATTTATATGGGAATGCCTAAAAATGTCAGGGAAACAATGTCTGCTGAGGCGAAAGCAGAAGTGGAAATATTTCAGGAGCTTGAGCGGTTGTTTCGGGAGTTGGAAGGTGGCGGAGCAAACGAAGACCGGCAAGAAGAGTTGGCTCGTGGTATTAGACAAGCTTTAGAAAGACATCATCAGCTATTTCACAGCAAGGAACACGCCGGAGATTTTATTGAAGATTATAGTGAAAGACTTAAAAAAGCTTTAGAAAAATCAGCAGCTTGATTTTATTTTTATGAAAAATCTTGGAGAATTATTTCCGCCAGAGGCTTGGGAGATGGCAGATAAAGAAAGAGAAATAGGCATGCGGGAAGAAGAAATTGAAGTATTGCTCAAACAACTTAAGGACGCGAAAAATCCTGACTTGCGCGTAGAATTGGCCAGGCATATTAAACCGCTCTTGGACAAGTTAGAAATGGAAGTTGGGAGTAGGGGCGTAGAAAAATATTATAGACAACTTAATCGCGCTTTTGGAGAAACGCTCGAGGAAGTTGTTCCATCCGAAGAAGGCGAAGGAGAGTTGCCAAAAGAATTGATTATTGAAGGGAAAAAGAGAGTAGCGGTTTTTACTACGGCAGAAAAAATGTTTGATCGTCTAGAGGTTGAAAAAGATCCCGAGACTCGCGAAACTATCGCAAAGGAGATAGAAGAATTTTTGGAAGAAAATGAAGATATTTTGATGAGAAGTGATAAAAGCGGAGCGAATGACCTTAGAAATTTTCGCTTGCAGTTGGATAATTTGAGGCCAAGAATGGAAGAAAAAGAGGAAGCAGCTTAATTTTAGTTCGTAAGTTATTAAGTTATTAAGTTTGTAAGTTTTATGAGTCAAATTATATATTCAAAAGAAGTTATTGATCATTTTAAAAACCCGCATAATCAAGGGGTGATAAAAAATCCTACTGCGGTGGGAGAAGCGGGAAATCCTCTTTGCGGCGACATGATGAAGTTGTATTTGAAAATTGATAAGAAAAAAATTGGCGGAAAAATGATTGATTATGTTAAGGACATCAAATTCGAAACCTTGGGTTGCGCGGCGGCTATTGCGACATCGTCCATGATCACGGATTTAGTGAAAGGCCAACCGCTCCAAGTTGCGGCTAAAGTGACAAAAGCAAATATCGCGGAATCGCTCGGCGGTTTGCCACCGATTAAACTTCATTGTTCAGTGCTTGCGATCGAAGCGTTGCATGATGCAATTAAAAAATTAAATAAATAATTTTTATTTTATGAAAGATAAAGTTAAAAAAATTTTAGACGAAATAAGGCCGTCGCTCCAGGCCGATGGCGGCGATGTTGAATTAGTTGATGTTGATGAAAAATCCGGGGTGGTGAAAGTAAAACTTGTCGGCGCTTGCCACCATTGTCCCATGGCGGCGATGACTCTTGAGCAGGGGATTGCGAGAGCCCTGAAAGCAAAAGTTCGGGGCGTAAAAGAAGTGTTGGCAGTTTAATATATTATGAAGCGAATATATTTTGACCATTCAGCAACTACTCCGATAGACCCCGAGGTTTTGCGGGTGATGTTGGCGTATCTGAAAAATGATTTTGGGAACGCATCGTCGCTACATAGTTTTGGGCAGGCGGCGCGGGCAGGAGTTGAGGCGGCGCGGGAAGAGGTAGCAAAATTTTTGTCATGCGACCCGAAGGAAATTATTTTTACTTCTGGCGCGACGGAGAGCAACAATCTTGCAATTTTAGGATTTGTCCGGCGAGCGAGAGCGCT
This sequence comes from Patescibacteria group bacterium, assembly GCA_018818855.1. GTDB lineage: Bacteria > Patescibacteriota > Patescibacteriia > XYB2-FULL-38-15 > XYB2-FULL-38-15 > JAHIRI01. Next base: position 6,866 of record JAHIRI010000076.1, on the reverse strand, counting down.
TGATCCAAAAAGAAAAATTCATGTAATTACTTCTGCGATTGAACATCCGGCCGTCTTTGAAGTTTTTCGGGAATTGAAAAAGGAAGAAGTTGAGGTGACATATTTACCAGTTACAAAAAGTGGTTTAGTGAGGGTGGGGGACGTTAAGAAAACTATTCGGCCGGAAACGGTTCTTGTGTCTATAATGTATGTTAACAATGAGATAGGAACAATCCAACCCATCCGGGAAATTGGAGAATTAATTAAAAAAATTAACGCCAGCCGAGGTAAACAGGAAAAAATTCATTTTCATACCGACGCGGTTCAGGCGGCAAATTTCTGCGATTGTCGGGTCGATTTTTTGGGGGTTGATATGTTGTCGCTTTCGGCGCATAAAATTTACGGGCCAAAAGGAACCGGCATTCTCTTTCTGCGGGAAGGAACGCCTATTTATCCAATAATTTTTGGCGGTCATCAGGAACGGGGAATTCGTTCGGGCACAGAAAATGTTGCCGGCATAGTCGGACTTGGTAAGGCGGTGGAATTATTGAATCAAAAAGCAAAGGTCAAAAGCCAAAATTTGAAAATAAAAAAATTACGCGATAAATTGATGCGAGAAATATTAAAGAAAATTCCCGACGCGATTTTCTCCGGTGATCCGGAAAAACGCATCCCCGGAAACGCGAGTTTTTGTTTTAAAAATGTTGAAGGGGAAAGTATTTTACTAATGCTTGATATGGAGGGAATCGCCGTCTCCACTGGTTCGGCTTGTTCCTCGGGGTCGCTTGAACCGTCGCACGTTCTTTCGGCTATGGGGATTTCTCCTATTGTTTCCCATGGAAGTTTGCGCGTCACTTTGGGAAAAAATAATACTGAGGAAGAAATGCGCCGCTTACTTAAGGTTTTTCCCGGCATCGTGGAAAGATTGCGTAAGATGTCACCTATTAAAAATTAGTTGCAGTTCGATGAAATTTTTCAGTGCCATTAAAAATTTTTTCAGATTTTTCACCGCCTTAATTTTTAAAGACGGATTTTTTAGATTTTTATTTATTTTTTCCATAGTTGTCAATTTACTTATTTGGGGTTTTCTTTATTTTAAGTTTTCCCCCTTTCAATCAGTGGGAGGAATTTACCCCCTACATTATAATATTTATTTTGGAGTTGATTTTATTGGTAAGTGGTATGAAATATTTATCATGCCGCTTGTGGGATTCTTTTTTATTGTTATAAATTTTATTTTGGCGGATATAATTTATTTGCGCGATAAAATCACAAGTTATTTTTTAACCGGAGCGGGGGCCTTTGCTCAAGTTTTAATTTTTTTGGCTGCCTACTCAATTGTTATGATTAATCAATAATTATGGATAACTTTTCCATTATTAAAATTTTTATTTTAACAACCCTTTCGTTTGTCGTAGCCATGTCTTGGACGCCGGGGCTGACTTATTTTTTATTTAAATATAAATTAGGGAAAAAAATCAGGGATGAAAAATCGGCGCCGATAATGTCCGCACTCCACAAGGAAAAATCCGGCACACCGACCATGGGCGGAGTTTTGATATGGGTGACGGTTTTATTCTTGGCTTTGTTAGTTTTTTATCTTGGGGAATGGACTGGTTTGGAATTTTTGAAAAAATTTAATTTTTTGACACGCTCTCAGACTCTTTTGCCCCTCGGGGCGCTTGTTGCTTCGGCGCTAGTCGGTTTGGTTGATGATTATCTAAACGCTCGGGGAATTGGGCCGAACGGCGGGGGATTTAGAGTGCGTCACAGACTTTTAATGTACACTTTGATCGCGGTAGTTGGCGCGTGGTGGTTTTATTTCAAACTTGATTGGCACACGATCCATGTTCCGTTTTTGGGAAATTTTGATATTGGTTTGTGGTATATTCCCATTTTTATTTTTATAATTGTTGCGACATCATTTTCTGTAAATGAGAGCGATGGTTTAGATGGTTTGGCCGGAGGATTGCTTCTGGCCGCTTTTGCCACATACGGTGCGATCGCTTTTGCTCAAGGAAAAATGGATTTGGCGGCTTTTTGTGGTGTGATCGTCGGCGCGCTTTTGGCGTTTCTTTGGTTTAATATCAATCCCGCGAGATTTTTTATGGGCGATACGGGGGCAATGTCGCTCGGCGTAACGCTTGGTATTGTGGCCATGCTTACAAATTCGGTTTTGCTTTTGCCGGTTATTGGATTTTTGTTCGTAGTAGAATCAATTTCTGTGATTGTCCAGATTCTCTCCAAAAAAATAAGGAAAAAGAAAATTTTTCTTTCTGCTCCGATTCATCATCATCTTGAAGCAAAGGGTTGGTCTGAGCCAAAAATCGTAATGCGTTTTTGGGTTATTGCCGGAGTGGCGGCGGTCGTTGGTTTAATTATCTCGCTCATGGACGTTGGGCTTGGATAAAAATACCAAATTTAAGTTATGAAAAAACCTGATTATGTTTTTATCGGAATTGTTGGCGTGCTTTTGGTTTTTGGTTTAATGATGCTTTCTTCAGCCAGTTCGCCGGCGGCTTATGAAAAATTTGGTGATAACTATTGGTATTTAAAACATCAGGCGCTTTTTGGCTTGCTTCCGGGACTTCTTGCTTTTTTTTTAATGTCGCGGCTTGATTATCGGAAATGGAAAAAATATGCGCTGCCATTTTTGGTTGTTTCTGTTGTTCTTTTACTTTTGGTTTTTATTCCCGGTCTTGGAGCGGGGTATGGAAAAGCAAAAAGTTGGATAAATATTTTTGGGATGTCGCTTCAGCCGTCGGAAATTGTGAAATTAACTTTTTTAATTTATCTTGCGGCCTGGCTTGGTCCAAAGCGCGGCGGGCGGGATATGCAAGAGGCGGGCGCGAGTTTTATTCCCTTTGTCGTTGTTTTTGGCATAATCGCCGTTTTAATGGTTTTACAGCCGGACATTGGCACTCTTTCCATTATCGCGATGATTTCCATTATTGTTTATTTTTCCGCCGGAGCGCCCCTTTCTCATCTTGCCTGGATTTCGGGAGTGGGGATGTTTTTGCTTTTTCTTTTGGTAAAATTTGCTCCGTATCGGACGGCGCGCTTGATGACTTTCCTCCATCCGGAGCTTGATCCGCAGGGAGTTGGTTATCATATCAATCAGGCGTTGCTTGCGATTGGTTCGGGCGGATTTTTTGGATTGGGTCTTGGGCTTTCGAGACAAAAATTTCAATACTTGCCCGAAGTTGTTGGCGATTCAATTTTTGCCGTGATGGCCGAAGAGCTGGGTTTCATTTTTATGATTTTGTTTGTCGCGGCATTGGTTTTTTTGGCTATTCGCGGATTTAAAATTGCCAAGAACGCGCCAGATGGTTTCGGTCGATTGCTCGGGATCGGGATTACAAGTTGGTTTGTTATTCAATCATTTATAAACATCGGAGCCATGGTCGGGATTTTGCCCTTGACCGGGATCCCTTTGCCTTTTGTAAGTTATGGCGGGACGGCGCTCACGGTTTGTCTTGCCGCGGCGGGAATCATGGCAAACATTTCAAAATATTCTAGGGAATAAACTTATGAGAATAATTTTGACTGGCGGGGGAACAATGGGTTCAGTGACGCCGCTATTGGCCGTTGCAGAAGAATTAAAAAAACGCGAGGCGAGCGCGGAATTTTTGTGGTTGGGGACGAAAAGCGGACCGGAGAAAAAAGTTGTTGAATCGTTTGGTATAAAATTTAGAAGTGTGCCGGCAGGGAAGTTGCGCCGATATTTTTCCGGTTGGAATTTTTTAATGCCATTTTTGCTCGCGGCAGGATTTTTTAAATCTCTTTGGTTGATTTTTAAATTTAAGCCGCAGATGATTTTGTCCGCCGGTGGGTTTGTCGCCGTGCCGGTAATTTGGGCCGGTTGGATTTTACGCGTGTCCAGTTTAGTTCATCAGGAAGATTTGCGGCCGGGTTTGGCAAATAAACTTACGGCGCGGTTTGCGAAAATTATTACCGTCACTTTTTCTGATTCTTTAAAATATTTTCCTCGAGCAATTGTAACCGGGAATCCGGTGCGGCAAGAAATTTTTTCTGGGAGCATAGATCGCGCGGCGGAAAATTTTAATTTGGAAAAAGATTTGCCGACGATTTTTATTCTAGGCGGTGGGACAGGAGCAACGAGTTTAAATAAGATAGTTGTTGCGGCGGCGCGTGAGCTTGTAAAATTTTGTCAGGTTATTCATATGACCGGGGGGAGGGTTGACGAATCGTTACGGGCGGGAATTGAAAACATAAAAAGAGAGACGGCGCGGTATCATAGCGTTGAATTTTTAGGAAAAGATTTGCCAGATGTTTTTACCGTGGCGGATCTCATGATTTCCCGCGCTGGTATGGCGACCCTAACCGAACTAGCCGTACTCGGCAAACCGACGGTTTTGATTCCGATTTCCGGGAGCCATCAAGAAGATAATGCATATTATTTTAAAAAACAAAACGCGGTCGTACTTTGGGATGAACGAAATTTAACGCCGGAAAATTTTTCCGCGGCTGTTCGGGAATTACTGAATAATAAAGTGGAATTGGAGAGTTTAAGCAGAAACATCGGGGAGACAATGTCGGCTGATGCGGCGCAAAAAATAGTCGATGAGATTTTGAAATAGATAAAAAAACAAGGACAGAAATTTTTTGACCCTTCCTCCCGGGAGGGTTTTTCTGTCCTTGCGGGGTGTCTAGCGCTTGTTTGTGACTACGCGATTGCGGCCTCCGCGCTTGGCCTCGTAGAGTGCCTTGTCCGCCGCCGCGAGGGGCTGCTTCCCCCCTGCCTCATCTACGCCTAGGCTGATCGTCACCGGAAAAGTAAATCCGTCGAAAGAAAAGGAATTTAGCGCTACGGCCGCGCAGAGACGTTGGGCGACCAAAGCCGCGTTTTCAGGAGTCGCTCCCCGAAGGATAATGATAAATTCATCTCCTCCTATCCGTCCGATCAGGTCGTAGGGGCGAAGAACCTTGCGAAAACGCTTGACGAGTTTCTGCAGGACGGCGTCTCCGGCGGGATGGCCGTACGTGTCGTTGATTTCTTTGAACTGATCGACATCAATCGCGATCACGCTGAGAGGGGACTCGAAGCGTTGAGCGAAGGACATTTCCTCGGCAAGAGCAATCTCGACACCTTTGCGGTTCAGTGCTCCCGTCAGGTGATCTGTCCGCCCCTCGGTCTTGTATTGTTCTCCTTCGTCCCAAAGCAGAGCCATCGCTCCCCGGAGACTTCTGATCTCCACTTCCTGCGCCGCAATCCCCGCGTACGCCGCGGCAAGAGCAATCCGCAGTTGCGCGGCCGAAAGGTTTTCCAGCGAAGACGACATGATTACCTCCTCGTGTTGTCTTTTGCAACTTTTAATCTTAGGATAATATATAGATTTTGTCAAGATAAACAAAAAACCATCGACTTGATGGTTTTGAAAATAATTAAACAAATAAAAAATGACCCGGCTGGGGCTCGAACCCAGGACCCACTGCTTAAAAGGCAGTTGCTCTACCAGCTGAGCTACCGGGTCATAAATAAAATTAAAAAATAACGGATTTAGTCGTTAATGGCTGTTTTAGTCTTAATTTGATATAATAATAACAAGGCATTTTATTTTTGGCAAGGGTTTTATGAGAATAGCCATGATTGGCCAAAAGGGCATTCCTTTTATTCGGGATGGAGGAGTGGAGCGCCACGTGGAAGAATTATCATCAGATTTAGTTTTACGCGGCCATGAAGTCTCGGCTTATGTCCGGCCTCGTTTTATTATAAAAAATAAAAAAATTTACCGAGGGGTTAAGTTGATTTCTTTACCATCAATCCCGACAAAAAATTTAGACACAATTACCCATACTTTTTTGGCGACAATTCATGTTCTTTTTAAAAAAGTTGACATCATTCATTATCACGGCGTTGGCCCCTCAACTCTTGCCTGGATTCCAAGAATTTTTAAACCGCGGGCAAAAATTATTGTTACTTTTCACAGCATTGATCGTTTTCATAAAAAATGGGGACGATTTGCCAGAATTTATCTCGGTTGGGGAGAATGGACCGCTTGCCACTTTGCGCACAAAACCATTGCCGTTTCGGAATCAATTAAAAAATACTGTAAAGAAAAATTTAATAAAGATGTTGTTTATATTCCAAATGGCGTTCGAGTGGAAGAAGTTAGCGAGGCAGATGAATTAAAAAAGTTTGGTTTAGAAAAAAAATCTTATATTCTGACGGTTGCGCGGCTTATCCGGCATAAGGGAATCCATTATTTGATTCAGGCTTATCGCAAAATGGAAAAAACTTTTGGCGATGATCCCAAAAATTGGCCGGGCGGAAAAATAAAAAAATTGGTAATTGCCGGAGCGCCGAGTTTTACCGATGATTATTTCGCTTATTTAAATAAACTTGCCGAACAGAGTCCAAACATTATTTTTGCCGGTTTTCAGGTTGGAGATACATTGAAACAACTTTTTGCGAATACCTATCTTTATATCCATCCTTCTGAAGCCGAGGGACTTTCTATCACGATTATGGAAGCAATGTCATACGGCACTTGCGTCTTGATCAGCAATATTCCGGAAAATTTGGAAACAATTGATCACTCCGGATTTTCTTTTGAAACAAAAAATATTGATGATCTTTATGAAAAAATAGTTTATCTTCTGAATGTTCCGGAAATTGTGGTCGGGCGGGGCGAGCGGGGGAAGGGGTTTATCAGGAAAAATTTTAATTGGGAAAAAATAGTTTTGGAGACAGAAAATGTCTATTATCAAGCGAGTGAGTGAAATGAATTTATTCATTTCCGAGCGAGCGCAGATAACACAGGGGGGAAGCATTTATAAAAATTAAACAGTATAATTAAAAATACTTATGCACAATTCGTTTTCGCTCGGGAGAATAAAAAATATAGAAATAAAAATTCATTTTT
>JAHIRI010000075.1 GCA_018818855.1 Patescibacteria group bacterium | reverse complement strand
GACCCGTTGCACGTTCGCGCGTTCTCCTGTTCGGATTTCAGGAGAGTGTTCGCTCGCTGCATGAGCCCGGGACGGTGTCAACTGTCGCACCGAAACCCGGGCAAAATGAAGAAGGACAGAATGCAAACCATGTGGCCGAGGGAAAAGGGAGGATTTCCGGCATGATAAGTGCTGGATTCGTGTCTGCCCTCGTGCTGAGCTGCATCGGCGGTAACTGGGACGTTTGCGCCTCGACCGCACAACTCGTTCGCCCCCATGATGGTCAGCGCGACTACCATAACGGACGAGGTAATGCGTGTGGATGCGTGGAGGAAGTTTCTCGCGTTTCCAACGAGGCGTCTCGCGTTTGGCCGGATTCGTCGGCCCCGTGCTCAATCGTTCGTGCCAGCACGCCGTTCGGCAGTTCATGCGCGGAGCAGGCACGCGCACCGCCCGAGACAAGTTAGACGGCTCCTAACCGGAGTCGCACCCCGACTCGTGAAGAGACTGACAACCTCTTCCGAGTCGGGATTTTTTTATAACAAAAACCACGGCTTGCTCGGCCGTGGTTTTTGGATATTTTTATTTTACCTCAAAAGTAATTTTTTTATCTTTAGCCAAACCGATTGCAACTTTATCGCCATCCTTAATCTTTCCTTCAATAATTTGCAGTGCTAACTCATCCAAAATTTGATTTTGAATAACACGCTTCAGTGGCCTGGCGCCAAAAATTGGATCAAAACCTTTTTCCGCAAGCATTTTGCGGACCGGCTCGGCAATGTCCAATTTTATTTTTTTAGCATCCAGTCTTTTTTGTACTTCAGCCAATTGTAATTCAATAATTTTTCCGATTTCTGATTTACCCAAACTCTTAAAAATAACAATTTCATCAATGCGGTTCAAAAATTCCAATTTAAAAGTCTCGCGCAAAATTGCCATAATTTTATCGCGCATTTCATTGTCGCGGTTCACTTCTTTATTTTCTCCGTCTTGAAAACCGATGGAAAAATCGCGAATCACTTGATTGCCAATATTTGAAGTCATAATGATAATCGTATTCTTAAAATTTACCGTTCGTCCGCGGCCGTCAGTCAGGCGTCCGTCATCTAAAATCTGGAGTAAAATATTAAAGACTTCTGGATGGGCTTTTTCAATTTCATCAAAAAGCACAACAGAATACGGGCGGCGTCGGATAGATTCAGTCAATTGTCCGCCTTCTTCATGGCCGACATATCCGGGAGGGGAGCCGACTAGCCGTGAGACAGAATGTTTTTCCATGTATTCTGACATGTCAACTCTTACAAGCGCGTTTTCGTCATTGAACATAAATTCAGCCAGAGCTTTTGAAAGTTCTGTTTTACCCACTCCGGTCGGTCCGACAAAAATAAACGAACCAATTGGTTTTTTCTCTTCAGAAATTCCCGCCCGTGAACGTCGCAGGGCATTGGCGATTGTTTTGATTGCGTCTTTTTGGCCGATAACTCTTTTACTCAATTCATCTTCTGCGTGCGCAAGCTTTTCAACTTCGCCCTGAAGCATTTTTGAAACCGGCACGCCAGTCCAGCGAGAAACAACTTTTGCAATATCTTCGTCAGTCACTTCTTCCCGTAAAATTCTTTTTTCATCAGGAGTTTTCTTTAATTTTTTTTCTAACGATTTAATTTCTTTTTCCAATTCGGGAATTTTTCCATAACGAATCTCGGCAACTTTTTCCAATTCGCTTTTTCGTTCGGCAATATCAGCCTGTTGTTTGGCTGTATCAATTTGTTTTTGAGCTTTTCTAATTTGGCTAATCAAATCTTTTTCATAACGCCAGCCAATTTCCAATTCTTTTGATTTTTCTTGTAATTCGGCCAATTCCTTACTTAATTTTTTCAATTCATTCTTCACGTCTTCATTTTTTTCTTTCATTAAAGCTTGACGCTCAATTTCCAACTTCATCATTTTTCTCTTTAACTGATCAAGTTCTGTCGGCATGGAATCAATTTCCATGCGTAAAGCCGAGGTTGCTTCATCGATTAAATCCACTGCTTTGTCCGGTAAAAATCTATCTGAAATATATCGATGCGAAAGAGTGGCGGCCGCGACAATTGCTGCGTCGATAATTTTCACGCCATGATGTACTTCATATTTTTCTTT
>JAHIRI010000074.1 GCA_018818855.1 Patescibacteria group bacterium | reverse complement strand
GTTTTGTGGGCGAGGGACATCGGCGGTAATTGGGTAATTAGTAATTGGTAATTAAGCTCGTAAATTGTATTAATTCTAACAAAAAATCAGCCTTTTGGCAAACCCTTTTGCGGCGGTTGACAGCGGACAAGAAGGAGATTAAAATTCAACTGTCTCGCCCAGCGTATCAGCCGAAGTCGGAGCATGGGGCTCTGTCGCGGTCTGACTACTGGCGGGTCAAAGGAGCAGCAACGATGATAAGAGGAAAAGGAGAGTACAGAAGGGCAAGCATGGAGCAGCTGGATAGGTTTCATGAGATGGGCAAGGACGGGCAGCTACACCACGATCTCTTCCAACTTTTTCTCGAAGATCCGTGGCGGATTCTGGAGGCGGTGTGGATAAGAAGCGATAGGCCTTGCGACATGCCTTCCCTTAGCAGCGCTATCATTTCGAGCAGTCTCGGACTTGATGAGCATCTTCGGGAAGAAGAAATTCCCTGGGTTCCGGAACTGGGGACGGGGTGTACCCGCCTTCGACTGCAAAGGGGCGAATGGCAGCAGACCGCAGAGCAGATCAAGGGTTGTTTTGCAAGTCATTCTCTTCTGGCGGGTACATTGGCTGACTTGATGCGACTCGCTCGCTGGCATGGAACATTCAGCTGGGAGATCCCAGTGGTTGCACTGGGTTCTCCGATCGTGAAGCAGGTCATGGGGAGGAGCCAAGTCTTCTACCCGTTCATGAGAGAAAGAACGTTGCGTGTTGTCCTGGCTGAAGGACTTGACGGGAAGCGGGAGAGGCCCTTCTATCTCGGCAGGGAGAAGGCGGAATAGATCTCGAGGAGGATACAAAAACCGCTGCGCGACAAGAAAAAGTTGCGCAGCTTTTTTAATTAAAAAAATCGACTTCTTTTTTGAAGCCGATCTTGAGAAATTTTATAAATATCTTTTTAAATTTTCGTAAACGGCGGGGGGTCGCTAGAACAAGCTAAATTTATATTTTAAGATTTAAGAAAATAGAATAAGGAAATTTTAATGTTTTACCGTTTCGTTTTTCATTTCCATAATCATGCCAATCTGTCCCGGCGGTAATTTTAAGATTATATTTTTTTGCCAAGTCTAAATAATATCTGTCTTGTTCGGGAGTGTGCCGGCGGGAAATTGCCTCAATTCCTTCAACGCCATTTTTGATAAAATATTTCATAGTTTTTTCATTTAAGCGTCCGAAGGTATCGCCCGGATGAGCCAAAACAACAAAGCCGCCAGCCCTTTTTATCATTTCGACAACTTGCCCAAGAGAAAGGCAGGGTATTTTTACATAGGCGGGCTTGTTTTTAACTATAAATTTTTTAATTATCGCCTGAATAGCGTCTTTTCTCAAGGCAGGAAAGTTTTTTATTTCTCGTTTTAAAATAATTTTGTTTTGAGGAAAATCGAGCAAGATAGAAGCAATGTGACCCGCGTCAATAAATTTTGAGCCGATTCTTTTTTCAATGTCCGACCAAACGATTTTAAAACCCATTTTTTGGAATTTTGAAACTATTTTTTTTACTCTTTTAATTTCATCTTTTTGATTTTTGTTTAATATTTTGTTTAGATATTGGTTTTTGGGATTAAAATTATAACCGAGCAAATGAATCATGGAATTTTTGTAGCAAGTATAAATTTCAACGCCCGGGATAACTTTAATTTTGTTCTTTTTCCCCAGCTTCATAATTTCTTGAACGCCGGCGATGGTATTGTGGTCAGTCAAAGAAATTACTTTAAGATTTCTCTTTTTTGCCAACTTAATTATTTCTGCTACGCCCCTCATCCCATCAGAGAGGTAAGAGTGTATTTGCAAATCAATGTATTTTGGAGACATAAAATTATATTGAGCCGAGCTCGTCCAGGAAATTTTTTACTTTATATAGAATCAGAATGATGAATCGGGGATTGTTAAAATAATCGTAAATTTTTACAGGTTTAATTTTATTGGAATAAGTGATTGGCTCGTCTTTCCATTTGTAATTATTATTTTTCCCCCAACCTAAAGATAATTTAGTGAGGTGCATGGCCATAATCAAAAGAGCACGAACCTTGAATAACGCAAGTTGCTTTTTAATATTTTCCGAATCAAGTTTTAAATTTCGACAGTATTCCCGGACAAAGATTTCTTCAAACAGCCCAATGGCTTTGGAAGAAAATTTATATTTGTAGGCTAGGGGAGAAAGGGGAGAGTTGATATAGGCTAAAAGAGTGCCGACATCGGCGAGGGGATGAAAACGGCAACTGTCCACGAAATCGATACAGCAGGTTTTCTTTTTACCTATAATGATATTTCCCGGGTTAAAATCATTGTGAATCAGGATAAAGTCTTTTGGTTTCAGATATTTTTTTTCTGTCTCCCAAAATTTTTGCAGGATCTCTGTAAAATTAATTTTGAACGGTGGATAGTGAAGAACTATTTCGGAAAAGGTTTTATCCATTTTTTCAACTTGAATTTTTTCTTTTTTT
>JAHIRI010000073.1 GCA_018818855.1 Patescibacteria group bacterium | reverse complement strand
GTCGGAACGCACGGACCGAAGCCCATGTGGTCCGCCAAGCAGGTGGCGCGGCCAGCGCTGCAGATGCCGTCGAGACCGGTGACGCAGAGCGTCGTCTCGCCGGTGGCGCAGGTGCACCCGTTGTCGACGCGACCATCGCAATCGTTGTCGATGCCGTCGTCGCAGACTTCGGGAGCAGAACCCACTACGATCTCGCAGGGACCGTAACCCGTACCGTCGGCCAAACAGAACGTCTGACCGTTGGCGCAGGCGCCGAGGAGTCCGGTGTCGCAGGAGATGGAAGTACCGGCCGGACAGGTGCAGCCGAATTCGTCGATGTCACCGTCGCAGTCGTTGTCCAGGCCGTCGCAGAGTTCGGCGTCGGGCGCCACGCCCGTGCAGTCGCTCCAGAATCCACCGATGCAGAACTGCGCGCCGAGGGTGCAGGCACCCATCTCCTCGCCGCAAATACGCGACGAAGTTCCGACGCACTCGCAACCCTCGTCGATCGTAGTGTCGCAGTCGTCGTCCGCACCGTTGCAGGTCTCGGAGGCAGGACCCGTGCCAAGACACAGACCCCAATGACCTCCCATGCAGTACTGAACACCCGCGGTGCAGGCACCGACGTCAGTGCCGCAGACGCGACTATCTTCGTCGACACATTCGCAGTCTTCGTCGATCGAACCGTCGCAGTCGTTATCGGTCCCGTCGCAGTACTCGGGGGTCACGACGCCGCAGGAACCGCAAGCATTGAGCAGTCCCTCGTCGATCCGACCGTCGCAGTTGTCGTCGAAACCGTTGCAGATCTCAGCAGACGGTCGAACCACAAAGGTGCAGTCGCCGTAACCCGAGCCGTCATCCAAACAGTTCATTTCGCCCGCGGCGCAAGCGCCGAGGCGGTCCGGAATGACGCAAGGTTCGGGCGGAGCGGCCGGATCACAGGTGCAGTTCTCGTCGGGTCGACCGTCGCAGTTGTCATCCACGCGATTGCCGCAGACTTCCGGATAGTCACCCGGCAGTCTCGTCGGCTCGCAGACGTCGGAGTAACCCGAACCGTTTGCGAGACAACGCATCTGGCCGCCGGCGCACTCGCCGGGAATCAGCGTGTTGCAGTCGATGAATTCACCCAACGGGCAAACCCCTTCGCCGCAAACGCCGTTCTCGTCGGTCTCGCCGTCGCAGTCGTTGTCGACTCCGTCGCAGACTTCGGTCGTGCCGGCGCAATCCGGCGTACCGGCGCAGTGGCCGGTCGGGTCGCAGTACATGCCGCGCGGACAGTGAATGTACGCGTTGCAGGCCATGCGACACTCGCCGCGGAAGCACTCTCCGACCACGCAGTCGGAGTCCGAGGTACACTCGTACCCCGCGTAGAAGGTGGTGCCTCCGTCGCCGCAGCCGAAGTTCGCGGCGCCGAGCACCGTACACACGCACAACGTCACGAGCCAGTTCCAATTCTTCATGTTCTCCCTCTTCATCTTCCTTCTCCCTCCTCATTGTGCGGCGGAGCCGCACGCGGCAAATCCGCCGCTAAAACCGAACCACTATTTTCAATGCCATACCTTGTTTACGGCATGGCGAACTCCCCAGCGCGTTTACGCCAAGGAGAGATTACCAAAATTCCTAATTGTCAACGAACAGCAGTCTTTTGACCCTTTAGCTCTATTTCGGAACAAGAAAAGAGGGTTTTCGCCCCCTCCTTCTCGGTCAAAACCGCACATTATAATTTAACATAATCTACAAATTTGTCAAGAGGATAAAACAAAAACAGGGATTTTACCCTGCTTTGTTAAAACGTTTTATTCTTTATTATTTTACATTATTACTTCACTGCTTCTACAACTTTCGCAAAAATTGCTGGATGATTTTCCGCCAAATCAGCTAAAATTTTTCTGTCCAAATTAATTTTAGCCTTCTTTAACGCTCCGGCAAGTTTGCTGTAACTCAAACCATTCTCCCGGCTCGCCGCGCCAATTTTAACTTGCCAAAGTTGACGGGCAACTCTTTTTTTCGTCCGCCGATCGCGGTACGCATAAGAGCCAGCCTTGAGCATCGCGACTCTGGCCAATTTTATTTTACTCTTTCTCCCCCATTTGTAACCCTTGGTTTGTTTCAGAAGATTTTTCCGTCTCTTCAAATGATTTTTCCCTCTTTTAACTCTCGGCATAAATAAAAATTAAATAAAAAATTAATGGGCAATCGCCGTTCTTACTGTCTTATTAAAAGAATCCGAAAGACTGACGTCTCGTCTTTTTTTTCTTGTAGCTTTTCCCGTATCGCGGGCATTAAAATGATCCTGACCCGCGTAGCGTTTCAGAACTTTTGCTTTTTTTGTGACTTTAAATCTTTTGGAGACAAGCTTATGAGTTTTTGCTTTCATAATTTTAAAATTAATTTACTTCTTACCCACTGTCACAGAGAGTCTGCCTCCCTGAAAACTTAATGGCTGTTCAATTTTTGCGGGGACTAAACTATTAAGCGCGTCAATAAATTGGCTGGCGACTTCGCGCGCCTTGTTTCCGTATTGTCTTTCTCTTCCCTTCAAAATTATTTCTACTTTTACTTTATCGCCCGATTCTAAAAATTCTTTTGCTTGGTTCAATCTAAAATCTCTATCGTGCTGACTGATTCTTAAAGACAAACGGATTCCTTTTATCTCCACTTTTTTCACCTTAGCTTTTTGTTTTCTTGCTTCCTTATCTTTTTGGTACAAAAATTTTCCGTAGTCTAAAATTTTGGCGATGGGCGGATCGGCTTTGGGAAAAACTTCTACTAAATCAAACTCTCTTTCGCGCGCCAATTTTACCGCGTCAGCGGTCGGCATCACGCCTAAATTCTGCCCGCTTTCGTCAATCACGCGAACCTCGGATGCTCTTATTTGTTCATTAGTCCAATAATGAATCGTCTGAACTTTAACTTGTTTTCTTGAAATGCGCAAGGGTTTGTAAATTTATGAGTTAGATTTTAGATAATGAAACAACTGTTTTTTAATAAATTTTTTACCCGCACCACTTTTTAAAAATTTCTCTCTACCAATGGCATCTTGCTTATCTAAATAAATTTCGCAATAAATTAATCGCCAGTTATTCTTTTTACTCGTATACGGACTACAACCGCTAAGGTGCTGTCTTAATCTACGCTTTATATCAGAAGTAAACCCAGTATACCAACTTCTATCGGGTCTATTTTCTAAAATGTAAACAAAATACATTATTTTCCGCCCCGTAAAAATTTTGCTCCGCAAAATTCACGGGGCACCACGTAAAATTACTCTTCTTTTTTCTTATATGGCGGCTTGCCACGTGATCACTCGAGCGATAGCGAAGAGTGATTTTACGTGGTGGAGATGGCGGGAATTGAACCCGCGTCTAGAAGTCTTATCAAAACGATTCTACAAGCTTAGCTAAATTAAATTTTTAAGACATTAAGGTATAAAATTTAGCAAAATCCTTATGCCCGAGGCCTATTAATTTTCAAAAATTTTTCTAGACCAAAAAAATTTTCTATCTCGGTTATGACACCGGGCCCCGCCTACCGAGCGTCGGCGGCCGATGTGTCGCGGCTATTTAAGCAGCGACAGGAGCAAAGCTCGGAACGCTAAAAGCGCTCTTTACTTTGTTAAATAAGTTTGCACTTATTGATTTTGCCAAAGTTTTACGAGATTACGGCAATACTCGGCTTGCTCATTTTGTAAAGAACTCCTATCGAGGCCTGTCATCCCCAAAGATTAAACCTTCATTGCTTCACGAATTTTTTTATCTACTTCACGCTTTTTAATAAGATCTCTTTTCTCGTATTTCTTCTTGCCTCTACCAATGCCAAATTCCAACTTTATCTTATTGCCTTTAGTATAAACTCTAATCGGTACCAAAGTCAAGCCCTTTTGCTTTATTTTTCCGTAAAGGGAAGATAATTCTTGTTTGCGCAAAAGCAATTTTCTCGGCCGAGTCGGATCATAATCCAAAACCTGTCCGGCCATTTTATAAGGAGGCACATGGGCATTTGTAAGCCAGGCTTCATTGCCTTTTAGGGTAACAAAAGCTCCGGCCAATGATATATGCCCGGTTTTAATTGATTTGACTTCTTGACCCGTCAAAACCATGCCCGCTTCAAACTTTTCAAGAATTTCATAATCAAAATTGGCTCGTTTGTTGATGGAAATAACTGACATAACTTTTATATTATAAATCAATAACCTATATTTTTCAATATGAACCCATCTGCTACGCGCCATTTTCCCATTTGCCGCGCCCGTCATTTTGTGGTATTATTAGCTTAACAATTTAACAATGTAATATTTATATTATGTCTGAACAAAAACCAACCGCCTGGAATATTTCTACTCTGGCGATTGTTAAAATTATTTTAACTTTGTTGATTTTGTATTTTACCTATTTGATGTGGGATGTTTTGGTGTTGATTATTATGGCAATAATTTTGGCAGTTCTGATTGATCCCCTGGCTGACCGCTTCGAAAAAAGAAAAATTCCCCGGACGCTGGCCGTCATTTTAGTTTACGCAATTTTACTTTCCCTTGTCGCCCTCATTATCATTTTGATTGTTCCGCCGCTTGCTATCCAGTTTCAACAACTGACTGACAACTTGCCAAATTATTGGGAACGTCTAAAATCTTTGGGGGCCGAAGATCTTTTGGCCAAGTATGATCTCTCTGCTCTCCAAAATAGTTTTAAGGCGATCGGAGGAAATTTAACTGAAGGAATTTTTGCCGGTTTGGGCGGAATTTTCGGCGGAGTGGTTTCTTTCTTCTTAGTTTTAGTTTTAACTTTTTACCTTGTTGTAGAAGAAAAAGAATTAAAAGGTACAGCGCGTTTTTTAATCCCCGCTCGTTACCAACCATATCTTTTTCAAGTCGCCGCCCGCATTAAAGAAAAAATGGGCGCCTGGCTTAAGGGACAACTAATTCTTTGTCTGATAATCGGTCTTGCTGTTTTTACTGGCCTTACTCTTTTGGGAGTTAAATACGCTTTGGTATTAGGTCTCATCGCCGGATTTTTAGAAATAATTCCTTACGTCGGTCCGTGGGTCGCCGCGATTTTCGCGATTTTTATCGCCCTGGGACAATCCCCAATGCTCGCTCTTTTTGTTTTAATCCTATTTGCCGTGGTTCAATGGTCGGAAAATAATTTGTTGGTTCCGAAAATTATGCAAAAAGCCGTCGGCTTGAATCCGATCATTTCAATTCTCGCAATTATCACTGGCGCCAAAATCGCCGGATTTTTGGGAGTCCTCTTCGCCATCCCCGTTGCCAGCGCCCTCTCCATCTTACTTCAAGATTTTTTTAGTAAAAACGAAGAAAAAACAAAACCCGAATAATTTCGAATGCCCATTATCACAAATCAAAATTCCGACCCCTGGATTGAAAAAGTTGATCAAGAAAAAAAATTAAAAGATGAAATCCGCGAAGAAGTTATTTCCGAAATAAAAGAGAAAAAACGCAAAAAACTTTTTACTTGCTGTCTTTTGGAATTACTTTTTGTGATATTAGTTTTGGGGGGCATTGTCACCGCCATTGCCAAAACCGGATTGATTGATATTCCGGTTTTTTCAAAATTATTTTACGAAGCGCCGACTCCGGATCGGGAAGTTTCTACTACCCCTGGTGAGGAGAAAAAATTTGAAGATATTCTTGCTGAAAAAATCAAACAGCAAATTAAGGTCGGGGAAAAATCCGATACCGGACAACTTAATATCGCCCTGAATTTTACCGAAGAAGAATTGACGGGTTTTCTAAAAGCCGCGGAAATAAATGAAGATTATCCTTTTTCAAATTCCCAAATTTCAATCAGTTCCGATGGCGTAGAAATTTTTGGACAATTAAAAGAATTCAATCAAACATTCTTGACAGCTACTTTAAAACCGGAAGTTGTGGGCGAAGAATTAAAAATTTCTTTCACAAAAATCTCAATTGGAAATCTCTCGTTGCCGCCGGCAATAGGAAATTTTTTTATAAATAAATTTTTGAAAGACCAACTTGACTCAATTAAGGAATTGATTTCAAAAAATGGAAAATTGGAAAATATTGAACTTTCTCCCGGTAAACTTATTTTTTACGGCACTCTCTCTGCCGCGACTCTTACAAAATAAATAAATGCTAAATCGCCTACTTCCCATCATCGCACCAATTCTAATTTTTTTTAGCTTGGAACTATTTTTTTTCAAACCAAGTTTTATTTATTTTATTTTTATTTTCCTAATTTTGGTCATTGGCGGCGCGACCTGGAAAATAATTGGTAAGGGGTTGATTGACATTGCCGCGCGCTGGCTTTATCTTTTAACTCCTCTCGCTTTTTTAACAAGCGGTGTAATGTTTCTCACGCTTCTTGAACGGGCGTGGGCCTTTCACCTCCTCGCCTTTGCCCTGGCAACTTTCTGTGGAGTCTTTCTCGAAAATATTTTTGTTTATATTTATCAGCACGCGAAGTATCAAGCCAACTCTTTGGAAAATATTTCCAACTATCTTAATTTGGCGGCGATGTTTCTTTTCAACGCGAGCCTTTTCGGCTTTTCGGTTTTTTTAAATGTCGCGCTCTGGAAACTTTCTCTTATTTCTTTTGTCTTCACTTTTATCTTAACCTTTCAAACAATTTGGATAAATAAAATAAATCTCCGCGCGGCGCCCCTTCAAATATCTACCCTTTGCCTCGTTCTCTTTGAACTTTTTTGGGCTGTCTCTTTTTTACCAACCGCTTTTTACGTCAACGGCTTAATCATTGCAATTTCTTTTTATTTGATGAATAATTTAATGCGACTCCATCTTCTTGGCAGTCTCAACAAAAAAATTGTCCGCCGCTATTTCGTCATCTGCGGTGCAATAATTTTTCTTGTTCTTATAACTGCCCAGTGGATTTAAAAAATATGAAAATAAATTTTTCCAATCTAAAAATTATTATTTTCGCCGTCATTTTCGGCCTGGGGGCTGGTGTTGTCGGCCAGATTATTTCGGCAACATATCTTTTACCGCCGGAAATTTTTACTATAAACGAGGAAGGCCGCGCAAAACAAATAGTTAGTCAAACCGCTGAAAATAAAAAAATCCTTGAAGCGGCGCAAAATACTTTACCGACAATTCTTGAAATCTTCCCTAAAAAAATTTATTTCCACAACCCAGAAAATCAAATTTATCTTCCTGACGAGCGGATAGCTCTGGGCACTGCCCTAACCTCCGATGGCTGGCTCGTAAGTTTTGGCCAAGAATTAATTAACGCAAAAAATAATTTTGTTGTTATAACAAATAACCAAAAGATTTTTGAGCCGAAAAAAATAATTGTTGATGAAGCAACAAAAACAATCTTCATAAAAATCGACGCAGATAATTTATCCGTTCCTAAATTGGGGTCAAAAGAAAATCTTTCTTTGGGCGAAAAAATCTTAACCCCGAAAAATAAACAATCATTCAAAATTATCCAAATCGCCGACTCATCTTACAGGCCGACCGCTGACCCAAAAGACCTCTTTATTTCCTCGGAAAAATTTTCTAAATTTATTCTCCTTGATCAAGACATAAATCAAAATGAAATCGGCACCCCGCTTGTAAACCTCTCCGGCGAAATTATAGGAATTATTTCCAATACTTCTCCCGCCACGGCAGTCCCAATAAATTTCTGGCGCGATGCCTTTCTGGAAATTCTAAAAACTGAAAAAACCGGACGGCCATATCTCGGTATCCATTATTTAGATCTTGGAAATTCACCGGGGATTGATGATGCGTGGAGTCAGGGCAGGACAGCCGGCGCTCTTATTTTGAGCGATAAAAATTCAAAAATTTCTGGCGTCGCCAAAAACAGCCCGGCAGAGACGGCTGGCCTAAGAGACGGCGATATTATCATAAAAATAGATAATGAAAATTTAAGTCAAAAAATTGATCTCGCGGAAATAGTTTCCCAGCATTCCCCTGCTGATAAAATTCAAATTACAATTTTACGAAATGGTGAAGAAAAAACTATTGAAGTAACTCTTAGTGAAAAATTGTAAAAATTGAACAAAAAAAAGTATAATTATAAATAGTTAAATTTCAACTTTTAAATACTAAATTTATGTCCACGAGTTACGTGAAAATTTTAAAACACGAGTGGCGGACAATTTTTTTCATTACGGGCGGCGCTCTAGTTCTCTCTCTGATTTTGAGCCTCATTCAGCCATTCCAATACAGCGCTAAAACAAGAATTCTTGTAATCCCCTCTGGCAGCGGGCTTGACGCATACAGCGCTTTGAAATCGGCCGAGGCCATCGGCGAAAACATTTCTCAAGTTATTTATACCACTTCCTTTTTTGATAAAGTTACTCAGAACAATTCTGAAATTCAAAATATCTGGAGCTCTGATGAAAATAAAAAAAGAAAACAATGGGAAAAAACGATTCAGGCTGAAGTTCTCTACGGCACGGGCATGGTTGACATCACGGTTTATCATAAAGATAAATCACAAGCAACAATTCTTGCCTCAACGATCGCTGACGTTTTATCCAGGGAAGGCCGCAACTATTTTGGGATTCCCGGACTTCAAATTATTATGGTATCCTCACCGCTTCTTTCAAAATATCCCGTTAAGCCAAATATTCTCTTAAATGTTTTTATGGGTCTCTTGCTCGGACTTTTAGCCGGAATAACTTTTTCCATCCTTACTTCCCACCCGGCCATGAAAGAAGAGTACTCTCCTCGTCCCATCAAAATAGCTGAACCAAAAATGCATTTCCGCCCGGAAGAAAAAGAAGAAAAAGAAATCGCCGAAGAAAGAGAAATCATCAGCATGCATAATCATTACGATAAAAGCTAGTCAAAGTAAAAAATTACAGCGTAAAACTTAAAAGATAAATACGGCTTGAAAGTTTGTATTTTATTTTTTGAATTTTGAATTTTTAATCTCTGTCAACTCCCCTTGACAGATTTTTTATTTTGTGATATAGTTATCAGTTAGACAATAAAATAGTTCGTTTTAAACAGAAGGCAAATTGTATTTTTCCGCTTGAATAAGGCCTTTTATATAGAATTTCAAAGCTGTTTGGCTTGGAAAATTTAGCGGTGATTGGCTTATATTGAGAAGTCAAATCCACCTCGTTCTTTATCAAATACCAGGCCAAACGACTCTGGGATTCTATTGTCGAGGATAGCGAGCGAAAAACGTGCTTGCACTTTTTCCCGAACGACAGAGACAACAAAGGGCAACGCCCTTTATACCCCTTTTGCGGCAGACCACAGTTTAAGCAGTTATCAAAGTAATCAAAAAGTTGAAATGACGGAATACTCTCTGACATTAGTCCACTTCTCTTAAACTGCGGTGTTCTGCAAAAGATAGATCATTGACAATTAAATAAAACAGGCTTTAGAGCTCTCCGCTGATTTGGTGGATTGAGCTACTCGCCCCTCACTTTCCAAAGTGAGTGGGTTCGCCTGATGCGATAGGGTTAAATCCCCTCTCACTCAGGCTTTTGGGCCTGTTCAAATATGTAAGAAAAATCTTCGGGACGGGTGTTCCGGAGGTTACGGTTTTGGAAGTTCAACCGTCCCGCGAGACTGCGGGACACCGAGGGAGGAACGGAAGATGACGATGAAGAAGATGCGGATCGAGAGGTTCGTGATCGGCGCGCTTTTCTGCGCGCTCATGGTTCTTTCCATGTCGGCCAAGGCCGACGAGGCGACCGCGCTCGTGTGCGGCTCCGGAGAGATCCAGGTCTGCACCGAAGCGCAGGCCGACGGCAGCCCCCCTGTGATCATGTATCGCAACGGGAGCCCGCTCGTCGACTGCACGATTCCGAGCGAGACCGGCGTGCGGTTGGAATGCAAGACCGCGGACGAAGTCTGCGGGAATGCAGAGAAGCTGTGCGAGAACATGGGTCGGCGTAACGACCACTGGCGCTGGAACCGGACCGGCTGCAGCTGCGACTACCATCGCAGCACGCCGACCTCTCCGACCACGCCTCCGGCAACTCCGTCTACCCAGCCTCCGACCACAACGACTCCGACGACCGCTCCGTCCACAACGCCTTCGGTCACGCCCGCGCCGCCGGCTCAGTCCGGCTCCGCGACGACGTGTCCGGGGTGCAACTTCCAGTGTACGACCGAATCCCTCCAGGCGCTCCTGCGCCGCATAACTTTCATCGAGGAACAAATCGATGACGGTGCGGCCCTGGTGCTCACCGAAGAGGAGATTCGCGCTCTGCACGCGGAGGCCGAAAGCCTTCGTGAGCAAGCGAACGAGTGCCGCAATGAGGCACTCGCCGAGCGGGCGACCACACTGGTCGCCGCGCTCGACCCCTACCGCCCCGAGTTCGTCCGGATGCACGAGCATCTGGACTCCCTCGACTTCACGACCGAGGCGGAAGGACACTTCTGCACCGACAGCTTCTGGGGAGTGTTCACCTGCATCGTACTTCCGGCTGCGGCAGTAACCGCCGCCGCGATTCTCATTCCGATCTTCACCGCCGACTTGAACGCGTACCAGGACTAGTTCGTCAACCCGGGGCCGACGAGACTGACGTCCGTCGGCCCCACAGAAAATTCCGCCCGAGGGGCGGGGAGGATGAATCGATGACCAAGAAGATCATGTTCGCGATGTTCGTGTTCGTGATGACGGTGGCCGCGTCCTGTCAGGACATCGGGCTGCCCGATCCGGTTCGGACCTGCGAGGACGGGAACAGGGACGAGCGGTGCGACTCCGACCAGGATGACGACGGAATCCCCTGGCAGTACGACAACTGCCCGACGATCCCGAACGCCGACCAGGCCAACTGCGACTGCCCGAACAGCCTGCCCGGAAGCTTCGGCTGCTACGACGACGACGTGTCGCCGAACGGACTCGCCATGGGCGATGCCTGCGGCGATCCGGACAACGACGCTCTGCCGCCGGCCGCCGATGCGGATGCCGGCGCCGATGCGGACGCGGGTGCCGACGCCGATGTCGGAAGCTGCGTTCCGGCCGACTGCGCCTACGATTGCTGGCGCGGAGACAACACGCTGACCGGCCTTTGCGCCGGCGACACCTGCGTGTGCTACGAAGCCCCGAGCGACGGTGGCGACGTGACTCCCGGCTGCGTGCCGGCCGAGTGCGCTCGTACCTGCTACGATCTGCTCCACATCGACGGCTTCTGCGACGGCGATCGTTGCCGCTGCGGAACCCCGCCCGGCGCCGATGCCGATGCGGACGCCGATGCCGATGCCGACGTGACCGTTCCCTACTGTGGGGACCACGTCTGCAACGGCGGCGAAACCTGCGTGAGCTGCGCCGGCGACTGCGGCACCTGCGCGATCTGCGGCGATGGCGTGTGCAACGGCACGGAAACGTGCGAGACGTGCGCGTCCGACTGCACCGGTTGCGCCGGCGACATCTTCGTCACGATCCGCGTGACGTCGTCCGACAGCTACCCCACCGAAGTCCATGTCTACTTCGCTACGGATCCCCGGGACATCGACGGCACCGACTCGGGCATGGCTCCCTACCAGACCAGCTTGACCCAGGCTCAGGCCTGCGGCCGACTGGAAGGGGTGGAAGTCAGCGCCCGCCAGTTCTCGAGTGCCGATCGCCCGTGGTATGGAACGCTCGGAATCCTCGGCCGTCTGACGGTCCAGGTGAACGGCGTCGCCTACCCGGATCCGGCTGCGGGACGCGCGGCTCTGCCACTCATCGACCAGCCGTGGGCCGACCCCAACATCCAGATCTCCCGGGCTGTTCTCCGCTGTCCCGGTTCGTAGACCAACCAACAACTTATCCGCCAGTCCCTTATTCTGACGCGAGTCGGAACAACGACGGATAAGTCCAACAACCACAGACGCAACCTAGGGCGGTTGCAACTGCTTCGACAAGGCCAGCTTTCCCTCACCGGATCGCTGGCCTTCTTTTTTTATTTATTTTCCCGCGAGGACAAGTCGAAGACGCCGTCCGAGTGGATGAAAATAAATAACCCCGCACCAAGCCTCGGCACAAACAACACTTTGGCACGACGTAAGCCGAAGGTCCGCTTGGCGGACCGAGGCGTTTCCGTGAGTTTATATATTAATTAACCACACCACATCTTCGGGCTTT